>CALEIX010000070.1 GCA_937898825.1 uncultured Elusimicrobia bacterium
GGAGGAACCTGCGGGGTAAAATTCATTATTGGTTTTGCGCTTAGCGTAATCTGCGATTAGAGGTTTTAGCGCATTTTACGATTAAAAAATATTGAAACGCGGATTACGCAAAAAATTGTAGCCGCAGCGTGGACTACGCCGCTTCTAAGTTTTATTACGGACACAATTAATTTGTATCAACAAGCGAATCCGCCAAACGAACGGCACCTGTCCGCCGATGCTGTGTGGCGGACCTGTCCGCCAAAGTAGTAGTGGCGGAGACAGAGCTCTGCCAAAATAGCGGCTGGACGGCTGGACGGCTATACAGATGGACGGCAGGAAAGTGCGAGGTCGTAGTGCGAGGCTTTAGCCTCGCTAATATATCTCGTATCTACGTATCATCGTATCAACATATTTACGTATCCACATATTTGTCGTGGGTTGCAAACTTGCGCTGATATACACCAGAGCACACTCCCGCATTGGGTCGTGGGAGCGAACTCGCGCTGATCAATCTACACTCCCGCATTGGGTCGTGGGAGCGAACTCGCGCTGATCAATCTACACTCCCGCATTGGGTCGTGGGTTGCAAACTCGCGCTCAATGCGGGAGTGTTTTGGGTAGGAGTGTTTTGGGTAGGAGTGTTTTGGGTAGGAGTGTTTTTTGAAGGTTCTGCATATATTCTTCGCTGCGACGGTTTCCCTTTGCGATGGTTTTAATTTCCTCAATTGCTTTCTTTATTTTTGCTGTGTCCAGATGCTTTTTTCCGCAGCCGGCTCCGGATAAAATTTTGCTTTTTATTTGTGGAGATATTTTCCGAAAATATCGCAACGCTTGTTTCGCGTCTCCCTTTCGGCAGAAAATGTCTATTTTATTGACGTGTGCCCAAAAATTAGTTTTTTCAATGGAGATGATTTCGTCTATATCCGACATGGCTCTTGCGAAATTACCGAGGTTTATGTTAATTTCCGAGCGCCATATTTTTGCTTCAATGTCCGAGGGATTGAATTTGATCGCCTGATTTATATAATTGAGCGCCTGAAAAGGGGAACCTAATTTAAATAGAGCCGCTCCGAGCCAGCAGTATGCGAACACGCAATTTTCCTCCAATGCCTGCTGAAGAACGCGCCGGGCCTGCCTGTAACGCCCTGTTATGAGCAGAAGTTCTCCTTCCCACGCTTTCAGGCCGGGCCGCGGAAGATGATTAAGGACCTGTCTTATATATTTGAGGGATTTTTTCTCATTTCCCGCGCGTAGCAGCGCTTCAGCGATTTTGCCGTTTATCATCTCGCTTTCCGGAAAACCGCTAAGAGCTTTCTTGAAGCAGGAAAGGGCGCTATCGAATTTTTGCTTTTTTAGAAACACCAGGCCGCAGGTGTGATTCATGAAAGCGGCAAGTTTTTTGTTTTTAAGTTTTAGTTTCCTTATCTGTTCCGCGTATTTGGGGCCAATGTCCGAGAATTGGGCAGTTAAAAGGAATCTGTAGAATTTCGCTCGCTCATCTTCCGGTTTTTTCTGCAGGTATAACGTCATTTGGCGGCTGAGAAATTTTGCGTATTTTTTGTCGCGGAGTTTCGAAAAAGGGTTTATTCCTTCGCTGATTTCTGTTTCATTGTCAAGGTGCTCGTTTAAAAGATGTTCCAGATTGCAAGAAAAAGCCTTGCTGAAATTGCCGAGGAGACAGAATGCCTCAAACATCTGGTCAGAGTTTTCCCTTTTAATTTCGGCGTTTTTAACATATTCCGTCAGGAATTTCCTCATTTTTTGAGTGTGTCCCGCATTCAGGTGTATTTCGGCGATGCGGAAATAAACATCCTCGGGTTTTGGAATGAAACCGAGGCGGTGTATTTTTTTTGAAAATACGGTATCCAGGTGTCTCTGGAATACGGCGGCTTTCAAATACAGCGGAAGATTTTTTGTGCGGGAAAATTTTTTGAGTCCTATAAGCATGAACTTTTCCGTTTCCTTAGCAAAGTTTCCTTTGAGCAGGACTTCGAAGAGGGCGGCGTAATGAAGGGGAGAAAAGCATTTTGCCGCCACGAGTTTTTCGAGTTCGCTAAATTTTTTTTGGACGGCGAGCACCTCCATTTCAAGGCGCATGGATGGAAGGAATGCGGGCTTTATTTTCAATGCCCTCTTTAAAATGGCTGCAGCTTTTGAGAAATTTCCGCGTGAAAAATCTTTCAGTGCAGAAGAAAGCAAATTGTCGAGGGGATTTTTGATTTTGGGAGGAGGAGCAAAAAGGATGGCTCGTTCATATTCGTCACAGAGATTCAAGGAAGGTTTAAGCGACAATTCATTTCTCAGTTTTTCCAATTTCGCCGAATTCACGGTAAAAAAAGGTTCATGGAAGGTTTTAAGTTATAAAGCGAAAAAATCATTCCCTTTTCCATCGACCAAAATAAAAGCGGGAAAGTCCTGAACTTCGATCAGCCATACCGCCTCCATTCCAAGTTCAGGATAATCCAGAACCTCTACTTTTTTTATGTTTCTTTCGGCAAGCAAGGCCGCCGGCCCCCCGGGAGAGCCCAGATAAAATCCGCCGTATTTTTTGCAGGAATCGGTAACAATCTTGTTTCTGTTGCCTTTGGCTATCATAATCATTGACGCGCCGTTTGCCTGCAGGAGTGGAACATATGGATCCATTCTTCCCGCTGTCGTCGGACCCATCGAGCCGGAAGGTTTATTCGCCGGTTTCTTGGCGGGACCCGCATAGTAAATCGGATGCTTGAAAAGATACTCTGGCAGCTTTTTCCCTTTGTCCAGAAGTTCCTTGAATTTTGCGTGTGCCATGTCTCTTGCGACGACTATTTTTCCGTTCAGGGAAAGCTGAGTTCCTATTTTATGTTTTGAAAGTTCCTTCAGAATTTCTTTCATCGGCCTTTCAAGATTTACCTGAATTGATTTTCCCTTGAACTCCCTGTATTTCCTGGGAATATATTTTATGGGCTTCTCTTCAAGTCTTTCAATCCAGACACCGTTTTTGTCTATTTTTGCCAGGATATTCCTGTCCGCGGAGCACGAGACTCCCATCCCTATCGGACAGGACGCACCATGCCGCGGAAGCCTTATGACTCTTATATCGTGGGCAAAATATTTTCCGCCGAATTGCGCTCCGTATTTCAGTTTTCTGCTTTCCCTTAAAAGTTCCGATTCCAATTTCCTGTCCCTGAATGCCCGTCCCCGTTCGTTTCCAGAGGACGGCAAGTTGTCGTAGTAGCCCGCCGAGGCCAGCTTCACCGTTTTTAGGCACATTTCTGCGGATGTGCCGCCTATGACAAAGGCGATATGATATGGAGGACAGGCGGCGGTCCCCAGCGATTTCATTTTTTCTATTAGAAAAGGTTTCAGTTTTTCTGGAGTAAGTATGGCCTTGGTTTCCTGGAAGAGCATGGTTTTATTCGCCGAGCCTCCGCCTTTGGCTATAAAGAGGAAATTATATTCCATTCCTTCAACCGCATATATGTCGATTTGGGCGGGCAGATTGTCTCCCGTGTTTTTTTCCTTGTACATTGAAAGCGGAGCCACCTGAGAGTATCTTAAGTTTTGCCTGGTGTATGTTTCCCATATTCCTTTTGAAATGTATTTTTCGTCATCGACGCCTGTCAATACTCTGGCGCCCTTTTTCGCTACTACCGTGGCGGTGCCTGTATCCTGGCAAAAGGGAAGGATGAATTCCGAGGAGATAACCGCGTTTTCAAGCATGCACCATGCGATAAATTTATCGTTTCTGGAGGCGGAGGAATCCGAGAGAATTTTCGCCACCTGTTTTTGGTGGGACGGGCGGAGCAGAAAAGAAACACTTTTAAAGCTTTCTTTTGCCACTATTTCGAGTGCCTTCGGAGATACCTTTAAAAAAGTTTCTCCGCCGAGTTTTTCGACCTTCACGTGTTCCCGCGACAGGAGTTTGTATTTTGGTCTTGGCGGAGGTTGATCAAACATTTTTTGATAGGAAAATTTTTTCATTTTTCCCTCCGTTCAATTGGAAAGAAACAAATAACCGATGTTTATTTGCCTTCTTTTGAGAAGAAATTCGCCAGCAAAAATTCTCTGTTCATGCGGGCTATGTTTGAAACCTTTATTTCTTTTGGACAAACCGCTTCGCATTCATATTCATTTGAACAATTGCCGAAACCCTCTTTGTCCATTGCTTCAATCATGTTTAAAGCCCTTTCCATTCTTTCCGTTTTTCCCTGGGGGAGAAGCGCCATGTGCGAAATTTTGGCTCCCACAAAAAGCATTGCCGCGCCGTTCGGACAGGCGGCCACGCAGGCCCCGCAACCTATACATGCCGCGGAATCCATAGCTTCCTCCGCGTCGTTTTGTTTGACCAATGTGATATTTGCGTCTGGACTGGAGCCTGTTCTTGCGGAAATATATCCGCCTGCCTGAATTATTCTATCGAGGGCCGTCCTGTTCACGGCAAGGTCCCGTATCACCGGAAAGGACCCGACCCTCCACGGTTCCACCGTTATCACGTCTCCGTCTTTGAATCTTCTCATATGGAGCTGGCATACAGTTGAATGTTTGTCCGGGCCGTGCACGTCTCCGTTTACCACCAGGCCGCAGCATCCGCAGATTCCCTCTCTGCAGTCACTTTCGACCGTTATTGGCGTTTCTCCTTTTTTGATAAGGTTTTCGTTCAGCACGTCCAGCATCTCCAGAAAAGACATGTCGGGCGAGACATCCTCGACTTTGTAAGCAACC
This sequence comes from uncultured Elusimicrobia bacterium, assembly GCA_937898825.1. Lineage (GTDB taxonomy): Bacteria > Elusimicrobiota > Elusimicrobia > Elusimicrobiales > UBA9959 > CALEIX01. The sequence goes on from CALEIX010000070.1 coordinate 4,687, forward strand.
ATTCTGCCTTCATCTTCAGGACTGTTTTGTCTCCATACTCTTATGGTTACGGAAAAATTGTTTTTGTCTTCTGACATTTTTCCTCCGTTAAATTCCTATTTGTAACTTCTTACCGTCACTTTGACGTTTTCGAATGAAAGCTCCTCTTTGTGGCGAAGGGGCTCCTTGCCTTCTCCCTGGAATTCCCATACGGCGACATGGCAAAAGTTATCGTCGTCTCTTTTCGCTTCGCCTTCGGGAGTTGAAGATTCCTCCCTGAAATGCCCTCCGCAAGATTCTTTTCTTTCCAGGGCATCCTTAGCGAGCAATTCAGCAAATTCCAGATAATCCGACACCTTAAGCGCTTTTTCAAGCGTTTGATTTAATTCTTCGTTTGTTCCCGGAACCATCACATCCTTCCAGAATTCCTCTCTTATCTCGGCTATTTTCTTAATGGCATGCTTCAGGTCATGTTCGTTTCTGGACATGCCGCAATCGTTCCACATAACGTTTCCAAGATGCCTGTGGAATTCAGTAGGTGTGCCTTTGCCCTTTATTGAGAGGAGTCGGGATATTTTTTCTTTTATCCTTTTTTTGCTTTCCTGAAATTCTTTAGTTTCTCCGTCTATGTCTTCAAATTTGCTTGAGCCCAGGTAACCGCCTATTGTCGCCGGAATCACAAAAAAGCCGTCCGCCAGCCCCTGCATCAAAGCGCTGGCTCCTAAACGGTTTGCGCCGTGGTCGGAGAAATTGGCTTCGCCCAGCGCGAACAAACCGTCAATTGTGGTCATTAAATTATAATCCACCCACAAACCTCCCATTGTGTAGTGAGGGGCCGGATATATTCTCATAGGCAGCTTGTATCCGTCTTCATCGGTTATCTGATAATACATATCAAACAGGTTGCCGTAAGCGGCCCTGATTTTGTCGATGCCCTTTTGTTTTATGGCGTCTCTAAAATCAAGGTAAACTGCCTGGCCGGTGGGACCCACTCCCCTGCCTTCGTCGATCATAGCTTTGGCGGCCCTTGAGGCAATGTCGCGCGGGACAAGATTTCCAAAGGCCGGATATTTTCTTTCAAGATAATAATCCCTTTCTTCTTCCGGTATTTGGTCGGGGGGTCTTTTGTCGCCTTTTTTCCTGGGCACCCAGATTCTTCCGTCGTTTCTGAGGCTTTCGCTCATGAGGGTTAGTTTTGATTGGTGCTCGCCGGAGCGGGGTATGCATGTGGGATGTATCTGGATGAAGCAGGGATTGGCAAATCCGGCTCCCTTCTTGTACGCCGCCCATGCGGCTGAAACGCTGCAGTTGGCGGCATTAGTTGAGAGGTAGAAAACGTTTGAATATCCGCCTGTGCACAGGAGAACGGCATGCCCGATATGGGATTCCAATTCTCCTGTGATTAAATTTCGCGTTATAATACCTCGGGCTTTTCCGTTTACAACCACAAGATCGAGCATTTCTCTCCGGGTGAACATTTTGACAGTTCCCATTTTTATCTGTCTCATCATGGTGCTATATGCCGCTATCAAGAGCTGCTGGCCCGTTTGCCCTCTGGCGTAAAAGGTCCTTGAAACCTGCGCCCCGCCAAAGGAGCGGTTTGCCAGATATCCTGAATATTCCCTTGCGAACGGAACGCCGAGAGCAACACAATGGTCTATTATCTGATTGCTTATTTGGGCAAGTCTGTAAACGTTTGATTCTCTTGACCGGTAATCCCCGCCTTTGACAGTGTCATAGAACAGGCGCCACACGGAGTCTCCGTCGTTGGGATAATTTTTGGCGGCGTTTATTCCGCCCTGCGCTCCAATGGAATGAGCTCTTCTGGGGGAATCGTGAAGAGTAAAAACCTTCACGTTATATCCGAGTTCTCCCAGAGCGGCCGCCGCCGAAGCGCCCGCAAGACCTGTGCCAACCACTATAATATCGTATTTCCGCTTATTGTTGGGATTTACCAGTTTCAGGTTGAATTTGTGATTATCCCATTTCTTTTCAACTGGGCCACTTGGTATATTTGGGTTTAATTTCATGAAATCCTCCTCAGTGCATTATCTCTATTATGAAATGGGAAGTTTTGGCGTCTATGCCAAAAAAGAAATAAAGGGGTATTACGGTAAAACCGGTTACAGATATTATGGCGAAGAACCACCCTGCTATTTTTATCCAGGGGGTGTATTTTGGGTGGTTTATGCCGAGCGTCTGAAACGCGCTCTGGACCCCGTGACTCAAATGAAGGAGAAGCGCCGCGAAGCCCGCTATGTAGATAATGACATAGGTTTGGCTTCTGAATGCCGAGACAGCCATTTCGTAATAACCCATGCTGTGGTCCACAAACCGGAACGTGAAAAGGTGGTATAAAAGGAATAAAAGTATGATGGGAGCAGTGTAAAGCATTGTAGCTGAGCCCACAGTTCTTCCTCCCTGCCATTTTCGTCTTTCATACCCGTGCGGGCGATTTTTCCAGTCTTCCCATCTTACCCAGGCGCCCATTAATATGTGAAGGATGAATATGAGAAAAAGCCCCGTTTCGAGCAGAGGCAACGCGGGATTTTTTTCCATAATGCCTACAAAACCGTTAAAAATCTTGGCCCCCTTCAAAAGAAGAAGGTTTGCCGAAAGGTGGAACATTATGAAGGCGCTCAAAAACAGCCCCGTAACCGACATTACAAGTTTTCTACCTATGGAGGTTGCGTAGAGCCGGGTCAGGAAATCGAGATTCATAAAATTGTCTCCTTTTTTTTGCCTGCTTTTCTGCTTCCTAAATTTATACTAAAATATTACCTATGCCAAAATCAAGCAAAGGAAAAATTTGTGGAGGAGAAATAATGAAGAAAATTTTGTTCATAATTTTTCTTGGAGCGTTTGCACTTCCGGTCAGCTCTTACGATAGACTGAATTTTGAGGGAGTGCTTAAAAACCCGGCTTTTTCAAAGCCTCAGTCGGCGATTTCTTGCGGAGGAAAAATCATAGTTTCGGACTTAAAGTCCGGAAACCTTTTCATATTCGAAAAGCGTAAACTCGTTAAAAAGGTGGAGAGGTTTCTAAAGAGGCCCGGGGGGCTTGCTTGCTCCGGGGACAAGTTCTATGTTTCTGACTTGAAGGATTCCAGGGTCAAGGTTTTTGATTTGAATGGAAAATTTTTGTGGGATTTCGCGGGCAGCGGTTCCATGCCGGGCCAATTGAATAAACCCCAATCTGTGGCGGTTGATTTAAACGGCATGGTTTATGTCGCCAATACCGGCAATGGGAGGGTTGAAATATTTAATGGAGACGGGGTTTTTATAAGGGGTTTTTATGTAAAATCCCCGGATGGGAAGGAATTGAGTCCGGTTAAAATTTCTGTGGACAGGGCGCTCAATATCTACATTGCCTGCAAGGATGGTATGTCCATTTTCAAATATGGGTATGACGGTTCGCTAAAAAAGGAAATCAGTGTAAAAGCTGTCTCTTATACACATCTCCGAGCCCACGAGACCTCTCTACATCTCGTATGCCGTCTTCTGCTTGAAA
>CALEIX010000071.1 GCA_937898825.1 uncultured Elusimicrobia bacterium
CTATTTTCCTGGCGTCAATCGGGGAAACGCTCTCAAGTATTTCCGCTTTTTCGTTTTTTATCCACTCGCCGTTAAACGCTCCGGAATTCACCTGTTTGATTCCTAATTCCGACAAAAAGTTAGCCGATAATTTGTTTCCGGATTTGGTTCTGCTTGCCGTTTTCATATCTCACCTCTCAAAATAAATTTACCCCGTCATAAATTTTGCGGTCTGTTTTCCGCCCGCGTCTTCACTTGTCCTTGAGCGAGGTCTAAATAATTATATCAAATCTTGCCGATTTTTATTTCGCACAAAGCAATATTTTCCACCTCTTGTTCTTTCCAACAATGTTGTGAGAGTAATTAAATTTGCACGGCGCAAAAGCGGCGAAACTTCTTTTCCCCCACATTCTATTTCATAGCAACTTTTCAACACCCCGCAGGTTCTCTCAATAACCGGATTAATTCTAACCTGCGGGGTGTTGATATTATCTCCGCGGAGCAAGAAAGCGTTATTAAAATTTTCCGATATTTGCGGCAAGCGTCAATTTAGCCTCGGTCTTCGCCACAACTTCTTCAATAGTGGCATCCTCGGATACCTCTTCAAGAACAAGACCTTTTTTTGTTACCCTTATGAAAGCCAAATCAGTTACAATAATATCCACTTCTCTTTTAGCGGTTAAGGGCAGAGAACAATTTCTTAAAATTTTGGAACGACCGTACTTGTTCAAATGCTCCATGGCGATTATTACATTCCTGGCGCCTGTGGCGAGGTCCATGGCTCCGCCTATGCCGGGAACAAATTTTCTAGGAATTTTATAATTCGCCAGATTTCCCTCCTCGTCAACCTCAAGCGCTCCCAGAATAGTATAATCCACGTGCCCGCCTCTGATTATGGCAAAAGACATCGCAGAATCAAAAAAAGCTCCCCCGGGCAATATTGTCGCGGCTTTTCCGCCGGCATTTATCAAATCGGAATCTTCTTCGCCGGCTTTCGGACCCGGGCCCAGCCCGATAAACCCGTTCTCCGAATGAAAAAACACTTTTTTGCCTTTTGGAATAAAATTCGGCACAAGCGTCGGAATACCGATTCCGAGGTTTACAAGAGCTCCGCCAGGCAATTGGCGGGCAACTCTTTCAGCGATTTTTCTTCTCTTTGCCTCGTTCATATTACTGCTCTGTCAACGCCATTTTTTGAAACTTCGACTATCGCGTCTATAAAAACGCCGGGCACGGTTACCAGTTCAGGGTCAAGCTCGCCGACTTCAACCAGTTTTTGCGTTTCTGCTACCACGAAATCAGCTGCCATAGCCATCGGTAAATTGAAATTTTTCGCGGACTTTGCGATAAAGCAATTGCCATAACGGTCGCAAATATTCGCTTTTATAATCGCGAAATCGGCGCCCAATGGCTTTTCCAGAAGATAATCCTTTCCGTCCACCGTAAATTTTTCGCGCCCGGTCTCAACTTCAGTACCGAGACCGGTCGGGGTCAAAAAACCCCCGAGGCCGGCGCCCCTCGCCCGTATTCGCTCGGCAAGAGTCCCCTGCGGCACAAGTTCAACCTCTATCTCGCCCGAATTCATTTTTTGACCAAGAATCGGATTGAGTCCGACATACGAACCAACAAATTTGGAAACTCTGTTATGCTTGATTAGTTTTACAATTCCGGTATCATCCTTGATTTCGGTATCATTGGCGATAATCGTAAGTTTTTTTACGCCCTTTTCAAATACTTTTTCAAGAACATTCCATGGGCGACCGCAAGTAATAAAGCCGCCGACCATTATAGACGCCCCGTCCTGAATCATCTCCGCGATTTCACTCGCAGTTTTAATCGGCTTCAAATTGCCTCCTTTAAGGTATATTCTTATATTTTTAGACTTGCCAATTCAAGGAGATTATGGAAAACAGGAAAATTTTCGCAGTCAAGGTTTTAAAAATGCTAAAATAGTTAAAGAAACAAGAAGGAGGAAACATGCAGAAAGTAGAAGTGGATTCATGCGCGTCGCAAATAAAAGAGAACATGTTAAAAATCAAGAATAAAATCCTTATTATGAGCAATAAGGGCGGAGTGGGAAAAAGTTCGGTAACTCTAAATCTGGCGTTGGCTCTTAGCGAAAGGAATTATAAGGTCGGAATCCTGGATATAGACATACACGGTCCGTCTATGGCGAAAATGTGCGGTCAAGAAAATAAAATGCCCCAAATTGACGGAAAGAATCTTATCCCGCTTGAAATCAAGCCGAATTTAAAACTAATGTCACTCGGTCTTATTATGAAAGAAAGCGAACTTCCCGTGATATGGCGCGGCCCGCTGAAGACTAACGTTTTGAAACAGTTTTTGTGCGAAGTGTCGTGGGGCGAACTGGACTATCTGCTCGTTGATTCTCCTCCGGGAACGGGTGACGAACCGCTTTCAATATGCCAGATGATACCTGAAATAAAAGGCATCATAGTAACGACCGGACAGAAGATTGCTCTGCTTGACTCCAGAAAGGCGGTCAATTTTCTGAAGAAAGTAAACGCCGAGATTCTGGGAATAGTTGAGAATATGTCGGTCCTGAAATGCCCTCAATGCGGAAGGGAAATAAATCTCTTTAGGTCCGGCGGAGAAAAAACGGCGAAAGAAATGGGCGTGAAGTTTCTCGGCAGAATTCCCTTTGATCCGGATATGCTTGAGTCCGAGGACGAAGGCATACTGTTTCTGGAAAATTATCCGGGTTCTCCAGCGGCGACCGCTTTCAGAAAAATAGCCGAAACCCTATAAAACCTTTATTCTAACCTACGCGGTTAGAACTTTATCAGGAAAGGCGCCGCCATTAGGATTCCCCCTACAAATAACATCAATATCCAGTTGGGAATGAAATAGGGGAACGCGCAAAGCCCTATCCCGCACACAAGAGCGATTCCGTTGGACTGTCTCCTGCCGTAAACGATATAGCCCACTCCTATCGAGCCGAATATCATTCCCCAGAATAAAGCTGCCATCTATTTATTTACCCTGATTTTCCGATTCTCCCGGTTTTTGAGTTTTTTGTTGCAAAGCCATTATCAACGCGGATATGGCAGCCACGGCTTTTTTAGAGTAAATTTTTGGATTCACATCGCAATTTATCGCGTGCCTGTCCGCCGTTAAATGAATGCCTTCATCGGAGATGTAAAAAGAGGAATCATCACCGAAATAACTTCTCATCTCAAGCCGCACATACTGGTCTTCGCCCGATTCGTCGCCCGCGATGTTTCCGCGTACGGTGTAATCACCGGCCCATTCTTCCATATCAAGACGAGTGGAACCCGATGTGTATTCATAGCGGTTGGTGAAAAAATTGGATACCCTCCCGTATTCAACAATGTTGTCAATACGGGTTTCCACGTTATAATCCGTGTCAAAAATTTTCCTCAGTCTGATTTCCATATTGGTCCACGGGTCGTCCGCCATAACCTCATTGTCAAAAAACGTGTCCTGCCTTATGGACAGCCATATTCTCAGATTGTTTTCATCGCGCTTTTTTGAGGAGACCTTCTTTGAGTCTTCGCTGCCAGATTGCTGCATAGCCAGGGCAAAAGAAACAATAGCGGCGACAGATTTCTTTGAATACCGCTCAGAATCGAAATGTCCACTTGCCGAATACCTGTTTATGTTCAGATAAATGCCACCACCGCTCACACTGTAATAACCAGCGGACTGCCTGTACATCGTTAGATATATATAGTCGTTTTTCCCGGTGGCGTCGTCACGCACATTGCCCGACAAACTGTAGTTTCCGCCGAATTCGTTTACATGCAAATATATCCCGCCTCCGCTGATATTGTAAGCGTTTCCTGCATACTTGCGTATCTGACTCCAGCTGTATTTTGAATCAATTCGGAAATTGACGTCATAAGTATCCGCGTACGTTTTCCTCACGCGAACCTGAATTCTCTCAGAATAATCATTGGCCTCCGATGAATGCGTATAAGAATATATGCTCATATACACATGGGTGTATTCGCGGTTTTTAACCGCGCCCTGAGCAGGTTCAGGCAGGCCCGTCTGCCGTGCTGGCACAGGCAGGGGCAGATTCAATTCAGTATTGCCTTTTATATCTTTGATTTTAAGGTCAGTTAGTTCAGTGGCGTAAAGACTGGCCGAGCATATTGCCAACGCCAGGTATATCATCTTTTTCATTTCTCCTCCGGATAATGGTTTAAGGATTTCATATTACAATATAATATATAGGGTCCGGAATCTTTCCGTATGAGACTTTGGTCCATGATTTTAATAGGTCTCTTGGCTCATGTTTTTTTGAATTTCCAAATTCACACAAATTACATTGCATTACTATAAAATTCATTTACATGCAATTGTAAAAATTAAGGAAATCGTATTAAAACAAATATGGGCTATTATAGCGGGGAACAATGATTTATCCCATCTTCTTAGCAAACCATATATTATTCCAATAATCAGGTAGGTTAACATATTGTGCCACTGTGTAATTTTATAGGCGTGGCTAATGGTAAACAAGACGGCAGGAATTAAAAGAGCATATTCGAAGTTAAATCTTTTTTCCAAAGCCGTTTGAATAAATCCTCTATAGAATATTTCTTCCAGTATCGGGCCTATGAGCATTGAGGCAATTAACATATGCACAAAGCGCAAACTTGAAAAATCGATTTGATTTAGACTAACAGAACAACTTGGCAAACATTTACATTGAACCTGAAAAAACAGCATAGTAAGCAAAAAACATGCCCCACATCCAACAACAAATCCCACTATATTTTTCCCCAACCGTGTTTCTTTATTGAACCCAATTTCTACAACAGATAACTTACACAGACGAAGCCCTATCAGAGTCAACACAATAATTATACTGCCCCATATAATCGGATCTACCACCAAATTACTTAGAAAATAGGCCATTTCTATATTCTTCAAAAGATTCAAAAATACCGGAGGAAGCCAGAATGTCAATTTATGCAACAATATGACAAAAATGAAGTAAACAAAAAAAATCCCCAAAATACCTGATAAGTATTTCTTCAAGGATGAATTGGCAGAGTTCTCTATTTTCATGAAACTTAGCTGCATCCTTAATCAATCTCCCACCAACAAGCAATTTGCATTGTGACCGTCGAGACCTTGATCACATGCCCATTGTGGAAACTCGTGATTAACGATTTGGGACCCGGGCGTATTATTAGTAATACATCCCACATTCGTATTACAAGGATTGCTGGTTGATATATCAACTGTTGAAGATGTATTTCCGGCATTTACGGTTGAAGAACCATCTGAAACTGAATAAGACGGCCAATTAGGAATAATTGGATGTGCCGGGTCCATATGTACATCTCCACTTCCATAATTGGTCGATCCGGGATTAAATCCATTAGCTGTATTTGCCTGATTACCGGAATTTACATCATAATTATCGTTTCCTTCTTGTCCGAAGTTCGCATTCAAAGAATTATTTATATTTATTCCCTCAGAATTACCTTTTTTGAGCAATCCAAGTCCGCCAATACTCGCAAATAAACCCAAAAGCGCCGCGCTCAGGGGAATTGAAGAATTGGAGTTTGATTTATTATTTTCTTTCTCCCCAATAAGAGGAACATAACTTGCGATTTGTGTTTGTCTTTTATTCTTGATTAGCGGTTTATACGATATTACTTTTAGCTCCCTTAAAGTTTTATTCGCACGATTGTTACTGTTTGGTATATTGCTATTTACCACATCGTTAAAATAAACGGGAGCGTTAGTTTCTGAATTTGAACCATTATAAAAATCATCCAGAGCCGCGGTCACCTCATTAAAATTATTGCCGTTCATTGAAGACATTTTACCAATTGTCGAAGATAAATTCGTCAGTATATTTTGTCCCGACGCGCCAATCTTTACATTTTTTAAATTAGCGGCACTTTTGATTTCCGCATTTCCTTTTTCCAGCCACGCGGCCAAAGCAAAAGAAACAATAGCGGCGACAGATTTCTTTGAATACCGTTCAGAATCGAAATGTCCGCTTGCCGAATACCTGTTTATGTTCAGATAAATGCCACCGCCGCTCACACTGTAATAACCAGCGGACTGCCTGTACATCGTTAGATATATATAGTCGTTTTTCCCGGTGGTGTCGTTGCGCACATTGCCCGACAAACTGTAGTTTCCGCCGAATTCGTTTACATGCAAATATATCCCGCCTCCGCTGATATTGTAAGCGTTTCCTGCATACTTGCGTATCTGACTCCAGCTGTATTTTGAATCAATTCGGAAATTGACGTCATAAGTATCCGCGTACGTTTTCCTCACGCGAACCTGAATTCTCTCAGAATAATCATTGGCCTCCGATGAATGCGTATAAGAATATATGCTCATATACACATGGGTGTATTCGCGGTTTTTAACCGCGCCCTGAGCAGGTTCAGGCAGGGCAGATTCAATTCAGTACTGCCTTTTATATCTTCGATTTTCACATCAATCAGTTCAACCGCACCAAGGTTAATCGAAAATATGGACGTCAGCATAAAATAATATATTACTCGCATTGTTCCCTCCTTTTAAGTATATAATATATCATTTGCCGCCGGCGCGGAAATTACAACCGCCATTCTTCCCCAATTTTTTCAGGTCTTATGACCTATGCTACAATGTATAAATGAGTTATCCAGAAATCTTCCTTTTAGGAGTTGCTCTTTCCATGGACGCTTTTGCCGTTTCCGTCTGCGCGACATTTTCTGGCAAGAGCGCGATAAAAACCGCCGAAGCTCTGAAAATATCCTCCTTCTTTGGTTTTTTTCAGGGAGCGATGCCGATACTGGGCTTTTTTCTCGGAGAAGTTGCATTTAAACGTTTTGCTTTCGCCAATCGCTGGGGCACATTTATTATTCTAAGCATTATAGGAATCAGAATGATTTGCACCTCGCAAAAAGACAAAAAGGATTGTCCAGATTATTTCAGTTATTGCTCTTTGCTTTTACTGGCTTTTGCGACAAGCGTGGACGCTTTCGCGGCGGGAATAAGTCTCGCGTTTGTCCAGATAAATATTTTCGCGGCGGCGCTGATAATCGCTTTGACCACTTTCTTAATCACGTGGCTTGGAGTTTTCACCGGAAAAAGACTTAGCAAAACTGCCGGAGCCAAAGCTGAAATCGCCGGAGGCGCAATTCTCATCCTTTTAGGATTCAAAGCCATCCTGTAACCATTATACATTCCCTACCTCAACACTCCTACCCCCGACACTCCTACCCCAGTCACTCCTACCCAAAACACTCCCGCATTGAGCGCGAGTTCGCAACCCACGACCCAATGCGGGAGTGTAGATTGGTGTATATCAGCGCGAGTTTGCAACCCACGACAAATACGTAGATACGTAAATATGTTGATACGATGATACGTAGATACGAGTATACAGAATGGAGTCGCTTGATATATTGGCGAGGCTTTGAGCCTCGCACACAGCCTCGCTCAATGAACGCAATAAGCCTCGTCCCCGCGGAAGCGGGGAGCATAACGCTATAAACTCAATGAACGCTCAACGCTATGAACGCAATGAACGCTTAACGCAATGAACGCTCAACGCTATAAACTCCTCACTCTTCACCCTTCTTCTTTTCTGCCGTCCAGCTGTCCAGCCGTCTAGCCGTCCAGCTGTCCAGCCGTCTAGCCATCCAGCCACTATTATTATCGTTTTCATATCTTCTCTTTATCCTTTATCCTTGTGAACGCCCAGCTTTTATTTGTATTCCTTTATAATTCAAAGCCGTAAACCACATTTTCCCTGCCTCGCATAAACTTGCGCGATACAATATGATAATTGTCCAATTTCAACTCTTTGGCCAACGTCGCCAGGCGCGGGAAATCACGTTTCCCGGGAGAGAGTTTTACCTCAAACGCAGATCTCCTGCCCAATATGAAATCAATTTCCCTGCCACTCTTGCGTTGATAATAATTAATCCCTCCTTTCCGTCGCAGGGCAGAAAAAACAGCGTTTTCAAAAATCGCTCCATCGCTCACTCTGGCAAATTGATTTAATATCCCGGTGTCGCAAATATAGAATTTTGGCTGACTGCGCAGTTCCGTGTCACGATTGCGGCTAAATGGACGAATCAGCTTGATGAAATAAGTACTTTCCAGGAATGACAAATAATTATAAACAGTTTCCCGCGCAACTGCTATTTCATCTGATAATTTGGAAATATCTAACCGCGCCCCGGTTCTCTGCATAAGCAAAAATATCAAATCTCGGATGGAATCTATCTTTTTAAAATCGCCAAGTTGCCTAACCTCCAATTGGAAATAGGAAGTAAAAATGTCTTCCAATGCCGCTTTTTTCTGCCGTGAAGTTTCCTTTAACGCCACTCCGGGAAATCCCCCATATAACAAATATTCATCGTAATGCCTGCTTATTTCCAAAAACATGGCCCGGGTAATAGCTCGCGAGTTTTTGGGAACGGGCAAATCAATATTTTTGATT
>CALEIX010000072.1 GCA_937898825.1 uncultured Elusimicrobia bacterium
GAATTCCTGTATATATCGTCCGGCTGATTGTCAACCACCACGGAGGGTTCGGTGTCTTTCTTGACATAAAAAGCGTCTACTAAGGTGGCGGTAGAACCCGCCTTGTTCCATACCCTCACAGATACATAATTGAAACTTGATTTCAGGGCATCAAAGTCCACCTGCCAGTCTAAGTCATATGTCGAGGCGTTTATATCAGAAGCAATATCCGTCCAGTCCACAATCAAGTCCCCGCTTCCGCCGGCGCCGGACATAACCTTGTATTGTGCGGCGGACAGCAGCGAAGAACCAGAAGCGGAAAAGTCAACATTGTAAAGCGTCCCGGCGGAATTTCTCCATGTGTCGTCGCCCAACTGGTTGTTCGTTATGGACGGCTCAGACAGGTCTACGATAACCGAAAGTTCTGGCGCGGTCGTGGTGAGCGGCGGCTCAACTTCGTCTGAATTGCCAGCCCTGTCGTACGCAATCACACGTATACCGAGAGTCCCCTCAGACGGAGCGGAAAAGGATATGGGGCTCGAAGTGAAAGAAACTCCGTAGTGCGTCCAGGTGTAAGGTTCGGCGGTGTCATAGGTGTAATAAAGATTCACATAATCTACGCCGGCAGGCCCTGTGTCCGACGACGAATAATACACCTCAAAGTCAAGAGAATTGACATCCACTGGAGAGAACGCGCTTGCCGAAGGCGCCTGCGTGTCTTTAAGAATGTAAAAGGCGTTGTCTATCTGGGCGTAATTTTCAGCATAATCATATATCCTGACCGAAATGTAATTGGTGCCCGGCTCAAGCAGTGACCAGTGATCAGCGGTCAGCGACCAGTTATCCGAATAAGAAGCGGCGTTCAGCGAAAGCGTATTGTCCGACCAGTCAAAAAGAGCGGGCAATAAGGAAGAGGTGTTGGTCGAAGCTTTAATTTGTATTTTGGAAAGAAGGGCCTCTCCCATGTCAGTGAAATCTATGTCGTAAAGACCGGTATTGGCGTTTCGCCAGGTATCGTCGCCGGTTTGGTTGTTGGCATAAGTCGGGGATTGCGTGTCCTTCTGCACATAAAAAGCGTCTGTGACGGAGACCGAAGAGCCTGCATTATCATACACTTTCACAGAAACATATGAGGTCCCGCTCCCAAGCAAATCCCAGAGAGCGGAGGTCAATTGCCAATCGTCTGAATAAGAATCGGAGTTAATGGCGGTTATATTATCCGTCCAGTCGCTCACCAGAGCGCCTGTTTGATTGGGCCCGGTCGTTATTTTTACCTGAACCCTGTCAATCAAAGAGCCGCCGCTATCAGTAAAGTCCACATCATAATAGGCGGAATTTAAATTCCGCCACGTATTGTCGCCAGACTGATTGTCGGTTATAGATGGCAAAAATGTATCCTTCTTAACGCAAAAAGCGTCTGAAATATCGGCATAATTTCCGGCTTTGTCGTATACCCTCACGCTCACGTAAGAAGTCCCGCCCGGCAAAAGAGTCCACAGAGCGTCGGTCAACTGCCAATCGTCTGAATAAGAAGATGCGTTTATGCCCGTTATTACATCCGTCCAATTCGCGATAATTTCCCCCGTTTGAGCAGGAGCGGTTGTTATTTTGACCTGCGCTTTGTCCAAAAGACTGCCGCCCGAGTCTTCAAAATCCACATCGTAAAAAGCGTTATTTACGGAACGCCAGCTGTTGTCTCCCGGCTGATTGTCAGCAATCGTGGGTGGGGTAACATCTTTCAAAATTCTCTTAAAATACCCCTGGTGGAGCGTGGATTCTGCTGCTTGGGACAAAGTAGCCTCCTATGGAGGAATATATGTTCCTCATAAACGTAAAGGGAAGTTCGTGTTTAATATCCCTCCTTCCTTGATGAAGATTTCTATGGAGTCCCCTGAAAGGAAAGGGCC
>CALEIX010000073.1 GCA_937898825.1 uncultured Elusimicrobia bacterium
TTAAAATATTTTCCCCTTCCCGGGGGAGACCTCGCCACCAGTGAAATCTGGAGAGGGGCGTTTTCTTTGCTAATGCAGAATAATCTTTTGAAAGAAGCGCTGAAGCAGGGTATATTTAAAAACGTTCCGGCAAAGAAAATGGAAATTGTGACTAAAATGATAAATTCAAATTTAAATTCTCCTCTTACTTCAAGCATGGGACGTTTATTTGATGCCGTGGCGTTTCTTACAGGGGTCAGGGAAAATGCCGAGTATGAAGCGCACGCTCCCATGGAATTTGAAAGTTTTTTTGTTCGAAAGCCGAGAAATTTTTATAAGTTCGGGATTGAGCGTAGCAATGGAGAAGTGCTGGTAAATCCGGCCCCCGTAGTCGAGGAAATATTGATTGATCGCCTGAATAAGAAGGGCTTGCGGCTAATGTCCGAGAAATTTCATTTATCTGTTTTTGAAATGCTCAAGGAGACTTTTTTTATTTTACGAAAGGACCTGTCAGTTTCAACGTTTGCTCTTTCCGGGGGTGTTTTTCAAAACAGGGTTTTGAGAGAGATGTGCAGTGAATTTGAGAAATTTGGGTTTAAGGTTTTTTTCAACAAAAAACTCCCACCTAATGATGCTTGCATTTCTTTGGGTCAGGCATGGTGTTGCGCAAAGAAAATGGGTTTCGTTCCCATTCCTCCCGCTAAGATTTTCAAAAACAGACTGTAATCTTGATGAAGAAAAAAGTCCTGACCTTAACGGGTTTATTCCTGTTCCTTCGCTAAGAACCATTGCAAAAATTCGTCCCAGTTTGTATCTTTTGCCCATCGGAGTTTTTGATATTCATCGGTGTAGATGTAGGAAGGTAGGTATATGGCCAGCCCGAAAGCGTTTTTGTATCTTTCCCCCGTTGTGTGGTTGCTGATAATGAGTTCCTGGCTTATATAATTGATTATTTCAGTGCCTTTTTGCCGCAGTTTCTCAGATTGGGTTTTTTGAGAAACTAAGGTTAAAAAATGAATAAGGTCTTTTGAACTTGAATCTCCAAAAGAAGTGGTTTCTCTCAAAACTTGCTTAAACGTTCCTTTTTCACCCGAAGAGATAGCGAGGCGGCTCCAATCGTTTATCATGTCTCTTACGTACACCAATCCCCGGGCTTTTATGGAAGATTGAGTAACCTGTTTGCCCTTGCTCGAATAATCTTCGGCGTAGTTTTTGGTTATGGCTTTAGCTATCCAATCGTATCTGAGATATTGGTATCGGCTTAATTGTGTTAGTATTTTGTCATACGGCCAGCCATCAGCCGGTTCGGTTTCTTCGGATCCTATGATTACCGGCGCCCAATTTTGGAGTTCGTAGGCGACCTCTGCCATTTGCATGAGGCAGGCATCTGAAGCGTATATATCCACACCGCCTATTTCTTTTATGGCCCTTGCTAAGTTTATGGTTGAAATTTCATTCCCGGTTTCGTCGTCTATGGATATCCCTCTTAAGTTGGAAACGGTATTTGGCTTTTTCCAGCCGTCACCGTGATTCCATACGACGAGCATGTATCTTTTCGCCGGAAAATTCTTTTTTGCCCATTTCCCGAATTCAGCTAAGTGTTTCCAGTCTCCCATGTCTCCCGACAGGGTTTCTAATATTGGAGAGGTAACAGTGCTGGTGTCGGTGTCTTTGGTGATAAAATACCTTCTCATGCCGGTCCAGTCGTCTGCTTTGGTGGGAGATGTCAAATCCTGTTCCGTAAGATAAGTTTCCATAGGGGGCCAATGGGGATGTATACCGGGTTGCCATGGGTTGTAGGGATAGGGGGAATCGGGGTAATATGGGTATGGGGTTACGTTATATTCTATCCTTCCCACCTCAACCACTATATTAACATTAGGAAGGGAACCGACGATTTCCATCTCGTTTAAGTCCTTAAAGGCGTAGTTTGAAAGATTGTTTTTCCCGTTCATAAAAACCATTATTGTCCATTCTTTTTGATTTTTGTCAGGGAGGAAATGCATTGTGGCTGGAACGGGCGATGGAATTTTAATTTCGTTTAATTTGCTCAATAAATTTGTCGGAGCGGCAAAGTCAATATCAAAGGCAAACAGACTGGAGGAAAAAATTAGTGATAGTAATATTGTTAGCGCTTGTTTCATGTTCACCTCCGAAAAAACTGTATATTAAAAAGTATAAAGGTTTATCTCTTCTATTTTAAGTTCCTTTAGTCCCTCAAATTTGTGTCTTAAGTCCTATGTCACAATAGGGCGTTGAGACTAACGTGAAATACAATGTTCACTGTCCTACAACAAGTTTTTAGGGGAAAATTGAAAAACTTGATATCCATTTTCTTTGTTGCCAATTATGACTCCCGCATGATAAAGCCAGTTGACATAATAAACATCCTTGCCACCTGGCTCTCTATACTTCACCGGATTATTACGAACATAAACATAAAGATTAAGGTCGCCGCCGGGAAAGCCTATCGGGTCCTCCTGCAAGAATCTTCCCATAACAGGATTATAGTATCTTGCGCGGTAATAATAAAGTCCTGTTTCAAAGTCGTATTCCCTTGCAGTGAACATAAAAGGATTGCCTATTGCGGAACCTGTTAACATTTTGCCTGTTGAATCTTTTATTGTCGGTTCACCGTATGTTTTGTATTCATATGTTGCGGCAATACTGCCTTTGCTGTCTGTTATGTAGTTGACAGATCCCAATGCGTCCGAATGATAAAAATAAATTGAATTCATAACTATTGATGAATTTTAAGTGGTTGCAGGTGACATTTTATATATTATTAAAATAACATTCTTCAATTTTCAAAAATGGGGACGTTTCAAAAATTCAACTTTCTTTCTAAAATCATCATAGACATCTTTTATTAATTCCCGGAAAGAACCTTTAAATCTCCATAACATTCCGGCGGCGAAAAATATTAAGGTTGAGTAATATAAATTAACCCAATATGTGGGTGGTGGCCAATAACCGAGATTCCAATAGTTATATAGTTCATATGAACCTGATGCAACCGAATAGACTACTATTAAACATAAGCATATTTTCAAAATCCAATTTTTCGGTTTAAATTTTATAAGATAAAAGATGGAATCAACTGTCCAGGGCGCAAATAGATAAGTCAAAAAGCTCATAATAATTGAAATTGGCACATCCCAAGTTGGGCATTGATAATAATAAGCGCCACCGATGTAATAGGTAACGGCCATTAAAAGAGTTATCAATTTCCAAGGTCTGCATAATTCCTGAATATATTTTTTAATCTTGAATTCTGGTAACATTGTGAGGTTTCAATCTCTTATGCTCCATTTTTGGTTTTTGAACGAGTAAACCTTTCTGTAATATGGTGGAGCAACTGTATAACTTAACAAACAAAAGCTTGTATTATTGGGATCACAATAATAAATAAACCTGTTTTGGAAGAGAGAATATTTGGCTGGGGGAATCTTGTCAAGAAATTCCGGTATCAAATCTTTAAGAGTGTGCGGATATCTGTGATTTTTAATTTTATATGCTTTGATTGCCTGTATTAATGAATTTGCTTTAATTTCAGCATTTCTAATGTTAAGTGTGTTTAATGTTAACATTAGCGTTATTGCAATGAAATAAACCGATATTTTTGAAATATACTGGTAATTCTTGCTTGTAATAAACTTATGTATTAAGACTAATAAATAAATACTTAAAGTTAAAATCACCAGATAATTGGAGAGAATAAAAACTTCTGTTATCATTAATACAAAAACAACGAGAATTAATTTTATGTTTATTTGCATCTTGATCTTTTATTCTCTTCCCAGAGATTAGTCCACTGGTATTTTTCCCCGCTTGTTAATCCGGACCATGCACCTTCATATCCAGCGATTAATTCCTGCAAACCCCAAGGTGATGCATTCGGAAATAAATTCAAAATTTTTGCTATTTCATAACCGGGAGTCAGAATCACGCCAATCATAAACCAAGCTGTTAATTTGGATTTAGCTGTTTCCACATATGCTTTCGCGTATAAATAATGTTCCGCATCCCTAAGTGCCAGATTTTGATTAGCGGTGTTAGTATCTCGTTGAAGATAAGCTTTTGCCCAGGCGGTTGAAGCATTTTCAGATTCAGCCATTAATTCATTAACTATTTTTTGGGCTGCAATTGTTAATAGTCCATAAGGATCCCGGAAGTTCACCGGATTGTTCTGGACATAAGCATATAAATTTAAATCACCGCCGGAAAAGCCGATTGGGTCTTCCTGCAAGAATCTTCCCATATTTGGATTATAGTATCTTGCGCGGTAATAATAAAGTCCTGTTTCAAAGTCGTATTCCCTTGCGGTGAACATAAAAGGATTGCCTATTGAAGATTTTTCAATTTCTTTTCCGTTTTTATCTTTAATCGTCGGTTTGCCGTATGCCGTGTATTCATAATTTTCTATGATGTTTCCCTTATCATTGGTAATATAATTTATTGAACCCAAAGCGTCCGCGTGGTAGAAACATACGGAATCCACCCCGCAAGGTTCATTTCCGCATTGGTTGTTATTTTCAATGCTGGAATATCGGATCATAGCGATAGGTTCATCAATATTCGGACCGTGAATGAATTGTGTGATTAAATTCCCTTTTTCATTAAGTATGGCGATTATGTTTTCATTGTCATAAATGTAGTTTAGGGTGCTTGTCCTTCGTAGCCTTGGCGTAGAAGGAGAGTCAACGACTTTCTTTATCCTTCTGCCAAATGGGTCATAAGCAAAAGATACATTCAACCCCGCGGGTTTCGCAATAACCTTATTGTTCCTAACCCACGGGGTTGAATGGGTAAAGATTTCCGCTTTTATCAGTCGGTTTTCGGCGTCGTATCCGTAAACCGCCGTTTTCCTGCCGCCGGCGGAAATTTCAACCAAGTTCCCGGAGTAATCATAGCCGTAGGCGACCGGTTCGCCCTTAATCCCCGTCAGCCGGTTCGCCGCATCATAAGCGTAGCGTCCGTTTATGTCCGCCCAGCGGTTGCCGGCCTTGTCATAGGCGAAGGCCTCCTTGCCGCCATTGTAATATTCAGCGATTATCAGCCGGTCAAGCTTATCGTAAGTATATTTTAGGGTACTTGTCCTTCGTAGCCTTGGCGTAGAAGGAGAGGGTTTAGGGGTTAGGGTGTGGGAAACGGATTTCTTGATGATGTTTCCGTTTTTATCATATTCATACTTGAGTTCCGAAAGGATTTTGTTTCCGGCTTTTTCCTTTATCTTGATTATCTGCCCCGCCTTGTCGTATTTGTAGAAAGTGGAGAAGATATTTTTCACCCCGCAGGAATCACCTCCACAATTCCCGCATTGCCCGTCACCATTGGCGGCGCGGAGATGTGAATTCTCAATGCGGGAATATGTGCCGCAACCTTGAAGTTTGGCGGGCGCCCGGGTGAAAACTTCTTTTTTTATTCTTCTGCCGGCCTTGTTATAGGCGAAAGACACGATGATGGACGACTTTTTCAACCCCGCGGGTTTCGCAATAACCTTATTGTTCCTAACCCACGGGGTTGAATGGGGAAAGGAAATTGTTGTCACTGTTTCTGAAACAGCCATGTTAAATCTATGCTTATCAATTTAATGAAAAAATCAAGTATATTACCGGCGATTTTGGCAAGAGGCGGGAAAAGATTTAAAAGACTGATTAGGATAAATATGATTCCAGATAAAATATAACCAACTTTAAATTGATGTGCACTATATTCCCGGCGAAAAGCGGCTTTTAATTGTTTGGCGGCACTCCTGGATATCCTATCCGAAAAGATAACAAAGATAATTCCTATTATCAGAGATATTATATATCCTACTTTATCAATCAGAACTTCATCCATAACTTTTGTCCCTTAATGACCTTTACAATCTTTTGTTTCAGATTTCTCCCACGGCCATTTATATATTTGTTCAACATAGAATTCTGTAAGAGAAAACCCCGGTGTAACCAATCCAATTTCCCAAAATGGCTCAGCCATTTTTTCTTCACCCCACAATGAATAGCCGCGTTGTTCTCCTATCCAATGACCATATTGTAATCCTACGTTCCAACCGGTTTTTACATCGTTGGGCGACCATGTTATTGAAAGTCCAGCTCCCGGCGGATATGAAAATCCTGAACCACCTCCAGCATATTTATAAATTCCTTCTGGACCAATCATAACTCCAGATATTCCAGCAAGCCCAAGCCAACCAATCGATACACCAATATCAACATACCAAAATCCATAAGGATCCCTGTAATTCACGGGATTATTCTTTACATACGCATATAAATTTAAATCACCACCCCGGAAACCAATAGGGTCCTGCAAGAATCTTCCCATATTTGGATTATAGTATCTTGCGCGGTAATAATAAAGTCCTGTTTCAAAGTCGTATTCCCTTGCGGTGAACATAAAAGGATTGCCTATTGAAGATTTTTCAATTTCTTTTCCGTTTTTATCTTTAATCGTCGGTTTGCCGTATGCCGTGTATTCATAATTTTCTATGATGTTTCCCTTATCATTGGTAATATAATTTATTGAACCCAAAGCGTCCGCGTGGTAGAAACATACGGAATCCACCCCGCAAGGTTCATTTCCGCATTGGTTGTTATTTTCAATGCTGGAATATCGGATCATAGCGATAGGTTCATCAATATTCGGACCGTGAATGAATTGTGTGATTAAATTCCCTTTTTCATTAAGTATGGCGATTATGTTTTCATTGTCATAAATGTAGTTTAGGGTGCTTGTCCTTCGTAGCCTTGGCGTAGAAGGAGAGTCAACGACTTTCTTTATCCTTCTGCCAAATGGGTCATAAGCAAAAGATACATTCAACCCCGCGGGTTTCGCAATAACCTTATTGTTCCTAACCCACGGGGTTGAATGGGTAAAGATTTCCGCTTTTATCAGTCGGTTTTCGGCGTCGTATCCGTAAACCGCCGTTTTCCTGCCGCCGGCGGAAATTTCAACCAAGTTCCCGGAGTAATCATAGCCGTAGGCGACCGGTTCGCCCTTAATCCCCGTCAGCCGGTTCGCCGCATCATAAGCGTAGCGTCCGTTTATGTCCGCCCAGCGGTTGCCGGCCTTGTCATAGGCGAAGGCCTCCTTGCCGCCATTGTAATATTCAGCGATTATCAGCCGGTCAAGCTTATCGTAAGTATATTTTAGGGTACTTGTCCTTCGTAGCCTTGGCGTAGAAGGAGAGGGTTTAGGGGTTAGGGTGTGGGAAACGGATTTCTTGATGATGTTTCCGTTTTTATCATATTCATACTTGAGTTCCGAAAGGATTTTGTTTCCGGCTTTTTCCTTTATCTTGATTATCTGCCCCGCCTTGTCGTATTTGTAGAAAGTGGAGAAGATATTTTTCACCCCGCAGGAATCACCTCCACAATTCCCGCATTGCCCGTCACCATTGGCGGCGCGGAGATGTGAATTCTCAATGCGGGAATATGTGCCGCAACCTTGAAGTTTGGCGGGCGCCCGGGTGAAAACTTCTTTTTTTATTCTTCTGCCGGCCTTGTTATAGGCGAAAGACACGATGATGGACGACTTTTTCAACCCCGCGGGTTTCGCAATAACCTTATTGTTCCTAACCCACGGGGTTGAATGGGGAAAGGAAATTTCCATTCTGACCAACCTGTTCAGTTCATCGTAAGTGTAATTGTATTCGGACCATGGCGTAATCATTTTCGTCCTGTTGCCCGAGGGGGCGTATTGGTAAGACAACGCAATCCTCTTTCGCGCCGGGGCGCTGTCAATGGCGAATTCGGAAGTCGTTTCAACGACCCTGTTCAAGGTATCGTATGAGAAAGCGATGCGGGAACCCGCGTTGGACGCTTCGGTTAAATTCCCCGCCGCGTCATAGGAATAGATAAACGCTTCGGAAAGCGTGCTCCGCGCCGAGTAATGTTCCTTCCTTATCATTCTACCCGAGAGGTCGTAATAGCGGCGGACCCGGGTTTTTTCGTCCGCGCCGCCGGGGCCCGAAAGGCGCGTTTCCGCGAGGCGCGACATCTTGTCATAGGCGTATCGTTTTGAAATGCCGAGGGGATTGGTGAAGGCAGTCAGCCGCCCGTACCTGTCATAGTCAAATTTCCACGTATTGCCCGCGGCATCAGTTATGGATTTTAGGTTTGAACCTTCGCACGAGGGGCACGCGGCGTCGCCGTATGAAAACTTTATTTTCCGCTCGTACGGGGTGGATATGAAAAGGATATCGCCGTTTTCCGTGTATTCGTACGCCGCGGTCCGCCCCATGGCATCCGTTACTTTCTTCACGCGTCCCTTTTCATCCCGTTCATATTTGACGCCTCTTCCGAGCGGGTCCTTTATCTCCCTGAGCGTTCCGTTTTCGGCGTATTTGAATTTGTATTTATTTCCGAGGGCGTCCGCAAATTCCGTCAGGTTTCCGTATTTGTCGTAATCGTAGGAAAGGCGGGCGAGCGAACGGCCCGCGGAAGAGAGGAAAGTCAGCGAAACGGGCTTCTTTTTTTCGTCGTATTCCAGTTTTTCCTTCAGCCCCAAGGGATATGTTATTTCCGAAGGCAGGGAATAATAATCCGTTTTCTTTTCGCCGAACAGGTAATAGTCGCGCTTTTTAAGGTATTTGATTTTCGTTTCGTTTCCGAGTGCGTCTTTCACCAGGACCAGGTCGCCGTTTTCATTTTCCAGAAACTCGGTTTTCCGTCCCAGTGGGTCGGTGAAGGATGAAAGGTTGAAATCCTCGTCATAGGCGAAAAGGTAAACGCCGCCCGAAGGATCCGTCACTTTGACCGGCAGTTTGCCGGCCAGCGTGTTTTCATATTCATAAACCGTTCTGGCGCCCAGGGCGTCCGTGACGACGGTTTTCGATGACTTGTCGTCGTAATAGCGGACGGTTTTGTTCACGCCGCCTTCAAGTTCCCGGGTCAAAAGCCGCCCCTTGCCGTCGTAGGAGTAGAGGGCG
>CALEIX010000074.1 GCA_937898825.1 uncultured Elusimicrobia bacterium
GAACTTGCCTCAAATCTGGCTTTCCAAACCATTAACTATTTATTTGACAGAGCATTAATTATATTTTATTGCGCGGAATCGCAGTAAACGCAAACCTGCTGTTTTTTCCTGCTTATCCACTCAAAAACAACCTTGCCGGATACTTTTGCAAACAGCGTATTATCACGCCCTTTACCGACGTTGACGCCTGGAAAAAACTTCGTTCCTCTTTGTCTGATTAAAACTTCTCCAGATTTTACAAACTGACCGCCAAATCTCTTTACTCCGAGTCGCTGGCCGTGACTGTCTCTTCCATTTGTGGATGACCCCTGGGATTTCGTATGTGCCATTAAGTGATTTTCTCCTTGCTAAATGCAGATTATTTTCAAATTCCCGCGACCTTCTAAGAAAGCTGAATTTCGTTTATTCGTATTTCCGTTAATTCCTGGCGATGTCCCCTTCTTTTTTCATAAGCCTTTTTAGGCTTTTTTCTGAAAACTAATTTTTTTCTGTCCTTGACGTGCCTTAATACTTCCGCCTTAACCTTGGCGGTAGATTTTTTTGCGGGCAATTGCTTTCCCTCCTCAGCTCCCCAGAGGGCTTCCAGGATGATTTCTTCCCCGGCCCTGGCGGAAATCTTTTCCACTTTCAAAACTTCGCCGGGGACAACCCAGTATTGTTTACCGCCGGTCTCTATTATCGCGTACATAGCATATATTATACAAAATATGAAATTTTGAGCAATAGGAGCGCGTTAGCTCATCAGAAATATCCGTGAAATCACACTTGTTAGCTCAAATAAAATGTCTCCGCCTGAGGCGGCCCGTCCAGCCGTCTAACCGTCCAGCCGTCGCAGTAGTGGCGGACAGGATGCCGTTTACCTGGCGGATGCTCTATAACTATTTTATAGGCAGAGCTTCGCTCTGCAGCTACAACTGACTCCTGACTTCCGACTTCCAACTTATGTTCTTGTATTCTTGTGCTCTTGTGTTCTTGTGCTCCGCCCGTCCAGCCGTCCAGCCATCTAGCCGTCCAGCCGTCCAGCCGCTATTTTGGCAGAGCTTCGCTCTGCGGCTACATTACTGTTTTTTCTCCTCACTCTTCACTCTTCACTTTTCACTCTTTATCCTTTATCCCGCGTTAGTATTTTTTGTGCGTTTATGATAAAATAATTCTCAGAAGGCTTTTGCGCTCTCAATTTTCAGGATGTGGAGGGAGAAATGATTAATGACAGTATTAAATTATTTGTTGACCCGCTAATCGATATATGGAATGTTTTTGTGTCATACATTCCCACTGTAATCGCGGCTATTTTTTTCCTTCTTCTCGGGCTTTTTCTTGCCAGAGTAATCAGAAGTGCGCTGGAACAGTTCTTTAAGCGAGTCAAACTGGACCGCTATACCAGCAAAATAGGTCTAAATGAGCTTTTAGCAAGATTCGGCATGGGGAAATCTCCTTCCTATGCTATTTGTTTTGCGGCTTACTGGGTTATCTTGCTTATGTTTTTTGTTTCAGCCCTTAATATAATCAACCTTACAATAATTTCCGAGATACTTCAAAAGGTCATGGTCCATTTTGTTCCAAAGATAATAGTTGCTATTATGGTCGCTTTCGGCGGATTGATGTTCGCGAGATTTATGGCTGAAATAGTGCTTAATTCCTCCATCGCGAACAACTTAAAGGGTGGAAAGTCCCTTTCTAAAATAGTCAATTTTGTGATACTTGTATTTACGGCCATCGTTTCGCTTGATCAGTTGGGTATAGAAATGAAGATTATTCGTTCGAGTATAAACATTTTTCTTGGTTCTATTGGACTTGCTTTTGCTATCGCCGTCGGCATGGGAGCGAAAGATGTAGCGCGGGAAATCATACAGGGCATGTTTACCGCGGGGGAAAAAGAAAGCAAAAACTAGTTGAAAATTCTCAGAAGAGCAAAACGTCCAAAGGCGAATTTCATTCCGTATAATCTTTCAATATCTTGCTCCTGGAAGGGTGGCGTAATTTTCTTATCGCCTTGGCTTCTATTTGTCTGACTCGCTCTCTTGTCACTTTAAATATTCTGCCGACTTCCTCAAGAGTTCTGGGATAACCGGATTCTATCCCGAATCTGAGCTTTATTATCTGAGCCTCTCTTTCCGTTAGAGTATCCAGTATTTTGTTCACTTCTCTTTTCCGCAAAAGGCTTATGGCGGAGTAAGAAGGGGGGATTCCCCCCTTATCCTCTATGAAATCTTCAAGTTGAGAATCTTCATCCTCGCCTATTGGCGTGGTGAGAGAAATGGGTTCCTGCATGATCTTAAGTGCGTTTTTAACTTTGTCTATAGGAAGGTGAAGGTGCTTGGAATATTCCTCTACATTCGGTTCTCTGCCGAATTCCTGCCGATATCTGCGTGTGACTTTCATTAATTTGGAAACCAATTCTTTCATGTGGACAGGTATCCTTATCGTTCTTGCCTGGTCGGCTATCGCCCGATTTATGGATTGGCGTATCCACCATGTGGCGTAGGTTGAAAATTTAAATCCCTTTTTGTATTCAAACTTTTCAACTGCTTTCATAAGACCCAACCCGCCTTCCTGTATCAGGTCGGAAAGTTCAAGATTTGAGTTTACATGCTTTTTGGCTATGGATACGACAAGGCGGAGATTTGCTTTTATAAGTTTCAGCTTGTCTTGAAGTATTTGGTCCTCTAAAAATGTTATTTTCTCATTGAGCGATAGAAAGTCCACCGGGTCTATGGGCAGGGTTTTCAGAAGGTTTGCTTGCTTTTTCTTTATTGTGGCGATGTTTGTAAGGGCGGCCTCCACCTCGCTCAGATTGTAATTCCACTTGTTTTTGAATTTGGACGGTTTCATTTTTTTCTTTTGGACAAGGATATAATCCCTGTTTATCTTGTCTATATCGCCGTACTGTTCATTGTAGCGATTGATTTCACTTCTCAACTCGCTGATTTTATGAGCGAGATTTTTGATTTTGTTGGTAAGTCTCTTTATTTTTTCCTGGTTGAGATTAAGGTTTATAATATTAGACACAATCTTTTTTTTCCTTGCTTCTATCATCTGGCGGATTTTTCTTTTTTGTTCGGTGGATATTTTGGTTTTTTTGAGTTTTTCGTGCAGTTTGTTTATTTCATTCTCGCTTTTATTTATGAGCTTCACAACATTTTTCATCTTCCTTTTCATGTTTGAAAGTTCCCTGGAAGATTTTCTGCCGCGGGGCATCAATTCTTTAGTGGTCATTTCGTCCTGTTCTATGAGGGTTTCCCAGTTACGGATTTCCCTTGTGGTGATTGGGGATTCCAGCACGAGCATTCTCAATTCCTTTTCTCTTTCGCGTATATTCCGGGCAAGGGTTATTTCCTCTTCACGTGTGAGCAAAGGCACCTTTCCCATTTCGGAGAGATACATCCTGATGGAATTTGACACGTCGGGAGCCGCGCTCCACTCGCTGGTATAGGCTTCTTTTTCCGCGGCGGCTACTATCTTGTATTTTTTGCGGTCGACTACATCTATGCCGAGTTCCTCAAGAGTGCCCATCAGGTTGTCTATTTCCTCACTGCTCATTGCGGCGTTGGTAAGCGAACGATTGATTTCCTCCAGAGTTATATACCCGTATTCTTTTCCCAGTTCCACCAGTTCCTTCAATGCCCTTCTTGGTTCTGTCATATCATTATCTCCTTGCCTGCTATGTTTTCAGTTCCTTTGTCAGTTTCTTGAATTCCGAAAGTTGCTGTGGAGAAAGGGAGTCCAAATTATTCTTCATGGTTCTCCATTTTTTTTCTTTCGCGGTTTTTATCACCATGTCCACGGTTTTTTTAATGGCCGATTCATCGCGGGCGGAATCGCCGCCCAATTCCTCCACCGAGATTTTAATTATCTCAGGGGAAAATTCCGGATACTTCAGGGACAGTTCGGCAATTACCCCATTGAGAGCGCTTTTCTTGAGATTGCGCATAAAAGATATAATTTTTTTGGCAAAGTCGCTTTCAAGCATTGACTCCTCGATTTTGTCAGCGAGATTTATGTGGCGCGGATTTTTAAGAAGCAGTTGAACAAGCCCTTTTTCTATGGGAGGGATTTTTTCCTCCGGCGTTTTTTCTTTGTTGTTTTCAGGGCTTGTTGTGTGTAGTTTTATTTTGGCTAATTCCACTGTCAGAGCTCGGTGACTTACCGAAATCTTTTCGGATATTAGTTTTAACCATTCACTTTTTATTATTTCGTTTTCCTGCCGGGCGACGGTTTCGAGAAGTGAAGATATTATCTTTGATTTCTCAAACAAAGGGGCCCTGGCAACGCCTTTTTCAGCGCACAGATCCAGCATAAAGCTCATCAAATCCGGAGCGTTTTTTATAATTTCAATTGCTGCCCTGACTCCTCTTTTCCTTAAATAGTCGTCAGGGTCTTCTCCCGAAGGCAGAAGGGCCACTTTCGGGTATATGCCCGCTTCAACCAGAAGATTGCCGTTTTTTATGGAGGCTTTGCGTCCCGCTGTGTCCCCGTCAAACATAAGAATTACTTCCTCAGCGTATCTTTTCACTATGTTCGCCTGCTCGTAGGTGAGAGCGGTGCCAAGCGGCGCCACGGCGAAGTTTAAATTATTTTGGTGAGCGATTATTATATCTATGTACCCCTCCATTATAATAATTTTTCTTATTTTCCTGATTTGAGGAAGAGATTCATAAAGTCCGTAAAAATTCTTTCTTTTTGAAAAAAGAGGGGTTTCCGGGGAATTGAGATATTTCGGCTCTCCCGTTGAAAGAATTCTGCCTCCAAAAGCTATAACGTCTCCCGCGATGCCTTTAATTGGAAACATTATACGGTTGCGGAAATAGTCGTATAGATGCCCTGTTTCCCTCATTTGAACCAAGCCTGCTTTTAAGAGGATTTCCTTTGAAAACCCCTTTTTTGATGCCTCGTTTACCAAAAAATCGGAATAGGGGGGAGAATACCCTATGTTGAAAAATTTAAGTATTTTTTCGGATATTCCGCGTTTTTTCAGGTAATCCCGCGCTTCAGCAGCGTTTGAGGAAGTGAGAAATCTGGAATAGAATTCGGCGGCGAAACAAGTAGCCTTTTTTATCTCGGAAAAGGTTTTTTCCATTTCGCTTGAATTATAGGAGGAAAAGTCGATTTTAATTTGCGCCTCTTTCGCCAATTTTTTCACGCTTTCCATGAAAGTCAGGTTTTCTATTTTCATTATAAATGAGAAGATATCCCCACCTTCCTGGCAGCCAAAACAGTGAAAAATCTGCTTTTCAGGATTTACAGTAAAAGAGGGAGTCTTTTCATTGTGGAACGGGCACAGAGCCTTGTAGTTGCGTCCTGCTTTCCTGAGCGACGGCACGTATTTTCTCACAAGTTCCACGATGTCCGTTTTTTCCCGTATTTTATTGAGAATGTCGGAACGCATAAACAATATGTTCTTCCTCTAAAACAAAGTTCTTTCCCCCGCTGAAAGCGGGCGAGAAAAAAATCACTGAAATTTTTTTGGTTGGGGGAAAAGCAAATTACCTTTTGTTTTTTCTGAGTTTTCGCCTCATTTCCTGCATTTTAAGCTTTCTTCTGACACTTGGCGCCATGTAAAATTCTCTGCGCTTGATTTCTTTTAAAATGCCATTTCTTTCGCATTCATGCTTAAAACGCCTGAGAGCTTCTTCAAGAGGTTCATCTTCTCTTACCTTGACAAATACCACCTATAATCACCACCTTGTAATTGCAGAATTTAGAAGTTATATGCAAAATATAGAGCAAAGCCAGATATTGGATAAAAACCCGTTATCCGGGCGGCCAGTTCATTCTCCTGCCGCCCAATAAATGATAGTGTATATGGTCAACGCTTTGTCCCGCTTTTCTTCCATTGTTCAGCACCAGCCGAAAATCATCTATTTTTAATTTTGCGGCTATGTCTCTGGCGGCAATCTGAACTTTGCCGAGAAGTTCCACATCCTCCGCCGAAGCTGACGAAAGTTTGGGAACATGTTTTTTCGGTATTATCAATATATGTGTCGGCGCCTGCGGATTTAAGTCATAAAAAGCCAATACATCGGCACTTTCATAAACTATTTGTGAAGATATGCTTTTATCGACTATTTTACAGAATATACATTCACTCATACAAATATTTTACTGAATTTGGTTTTCCAAAGCAATTTGGCGCGTTCGCTGTAAAGGCGTTTCGCGAGAGTTGAAGAAGAATTTTGCCTTAAAATGCCGATAGGGGCAATATCCATTCACCGTATTTCCCTGGATGATATGGTTTACTATTCTCAGACAAATTGCCCCTCTTTATGCGTATTACTGTTATTTTGGCTTTCTTCGCCTGAATTATATCCTCATCGGAGGAAGCAAAATAAAAGAAAAACTTTTCCTTCTCCAGGAGTTCATATTTTTTAAAGGTGTCAGGAACAAAGACGAATTTATTAACAAGCGGTCGCCATGAATGAACAAGAGCGTCAGAACCTTCTTCGCCGCGTGAACACACAATGTGAATCTTGAAGCCAAAGGCTTTAAAAAACCAGCACACAAGGGATGGAATCACTTTTATCTTTTCCTTTTTATAGTTCCGGTTGACAAAATTCCAATAATCCGATGCGCTTATTTGCGCCTTGTATTTTTCCGCCTGGCGGTATGCCGGCGTTGTAAAGGAAATGCCGTCATCGTATTCAAATCCGATTTTCAATCCGAGTATGGTTATGGTTGAAAAAAGAACCGCCCAGGATGCTATAAGAAAAGTCAGTCTTTTGAAGCGCAAATACAGACGCGATATGAAATTTTTCAATTTTTCAATCATTAAACATTATTGATGCTTCCGGCCGGTATATTTCCCCGGAATTTCTGACGCTTTTTTCAAGAATGTCAACGATCTTTCTCTTTGTATACACAAATTCAACGGCATGCTGAATAACATGATAAGAGGGATTTTCCAGCATAAAACTTGGCATGGCCAACTTGTACACGTGGTTTTCCACAAGCGGATATTTCAGAATTTCTATTCGCTTGATGTCTCCATTTTTGAGAACAACGCGGATATTGGAATGCCCCAGCCCTTTTTTTAAATTTTCCCTGATTATTTTTTCAATATCCCTGCCTTTAATTTTCACGTATGTCAAAACAGAGTTCATATCTGCCAGTGCGTATATGTCTTTTTTTCTCAACGCGCCTTTGCCCAGTCCCCTTTCTTTATTTGCGACGAATATGGATATTTTGGCGGCTGAATATTTGCGTATGGAATATGCCAGCCAATCGGCTAAGGGCGAATAAAAGTTTTGTTCAATCTTTGGAAAATCTTCCCTGCAGTAACCTATCGCGGTTTCAAGAATGGCATTTGCCTTTTTGATGCGTTCTTTCTCAATGCGGGAATAGGGGGAGTTTTTAATTTCGCCTGAAGGGAATTTTGCAAGTTCTGCTTTCTTAATTTTGCGGCTTTTGCGGGGAAGAGAAAGTATTATTTTGGATAGAACTCCTTTTTTGGAAGATAAGAAACAGAAACGGTTTTTGCATGTTGCCGGCATTTTTTCGCCGTGGAGTGTGTCTACTATCAACGTGATGTCCGGTTGAGATGGGATTTGAGAGATTAAAGACGCGATTTCGTTTGACGTTCCGGCAGCATACACAACGGCTATGGTTAATTTGACTCCTCTTTTTTTTAAGTCGCTCAGAGTTTTACTTAGTTCATAACCCGGTTTTTCCACGCGGTAGTAGTCCAGCGTTTTTGCTCTGTTCATATTTCGTTCCGGAAGATAGAGCGACAAAAATCCTGTTTTGACTCCCTTTACTTTTTTTACGAGATATTTTGTTGCAAAGGGCAGGGGTTTTGCGTTTCTTAAATAAATATTGGACGCTACTATTGGAACCGAATTTTTTTCAGCAAAGCAGCTCATTCCATCTGGCGGAAAGCGTAAATCCGAGGGGTGAAAAGCGGAAAAGATGAAATTGGTTTCAGAAAAAAAACGGGAAAGGATTTTCGCTTTGAATTTTCGCTCTTCCGGATATGGTGATAGAACGGGCCCCAGATTAAATGGGAAAAAATTTCCTTTGGATTTTATTTTGAACTCAAACCAAAGAATGCTGCTATAATTTATGATATCAGCAGATACCGCTGGAAGGATGACAGATGGATGCAGAAACGAGCAGATAAGAAGATATATGAGGAACCCATGGCTATATATGAGGTCAATCTCCACTCATGGCAAAGAAAATCCCTGGAGGAATATGGCTACATAACCTACAGTGATTATGCTCATCAGCTTGTTGAGTATGTGAAGGAGATGGGATATACCCATGTGGAATTTATGCCAGTGATGGAACACCCATTTGATTTATCCTGGGGATATCAGGTCACCGGATACTTTGCACCCACATCAAGGTTTGGAAAACCAGAGGATTTCATGTATCTTGTTGACAGGCTCCATCAGGCAGGAATTGGTGTCATAATGGACTGGGTACCTGCACACTTCCCAAAAGATGCCTGGGCACTTGCATGGTTTGATGGCACTCCCCTATATGAATATCCTGATTCACGAATCGGAGAACACAGGGACTGGGGCACACTTGTCTTCAACTATGAAAAAAATGAGGTGCAGAACTTTCTTCTTGCCTCTGCTCTCTTCTGGTTTGATAAGTATCACATTGACGGTATCAGGGTTGATGCAGTCTCATCCATGCTCTACAGGAACTATTCACGGCAGGATGGTGAGTGGATTCCAAACAGATATGGTGGTGTTGAGAATCTTGAAGCAATAGATTTGCTGAAAAAGCTCAACACAATTATATACAGAGAATTCCCAGGTGCTTTTACTGTTGCAGAGGAATCAACAGCGTGGCCTCTTATCTCCCGACCTGTTCATCTGGGCGGTC
>CALEIX010000075.1 GCA_937898825.1 uncultured Elusimicrobia bacterium
TTTTTTCTTCTGCTTGAATATGCGAACCCAGACCAATCGGCGCGTTCAGGACCTCAATCTCGAAAATTCCGCCCAGAGTGTTCCCCGATTTAACTGCCTTTTTCAAAACTGCAACAGTGTTCTCCTTGGACTCAATGTCTGTGCTGCCCAAACGCAAAATTTTTTCCTTTACGTGAATATCCAGATCCTCCAAAAACCTGGCACAAAAGGCGTAAAGCGCGGACATCACCGCGGTTTCTCGGGCACTGGCTCTTTCCCTCACAACTGAAGGGTCCTTTAAATTGTATTTGATAATGCCCGCCAAATCTGCGTGTCCCGGTCTTATAACTCCGTTTGGCCTAAAATCGCTTTTTGAATTGTTCATAATTACGCATATGGGCGCGCCGTCCGTAATCCCCTTGCGCCAGCCTGATATTATCTCAAAAGAATCTTTTTCTCTCCTCTGCCTCGGTCCGCGTCCCGGCGCGTTCCGTCTTTCTTCCAACTTCCTTATTACATAACCCTTGCTTATTTTTATTCCTGCTGGCAATCCCTGCAGTATTCCGGCCATTTTTTCACCGTGCGAATACCCGGCTGTAAGGCACTTAAGCATATTTCCTCCGATACCTTTTAAATAAGTCGTCCTCTTCCTCCTCACTCAATTGCAGCTCCAAAAATATTGAGAAGCTTCTTACGGCTTGATAAAACAGCATATCTGAACCGTCAAAGAAATTTTTTTCTTCTTTCAACGGATAATTCAAATCTGCGTAAATGGCTTTTTCGTCTATTCTTTTGTAATAAATTCGCGGAAATGGAGTGGCGTTGATATATATGTCGGCCTTTTCGGGCAAATCTGCCGAAAAAAGCAATTTTGGGGAAATTGCAGACATTTTCAATTCCGCTTTTTCCGGAGAACGCGAAACAATGTGAATTCTAACAAAATTTAACCCGTCCAAAACCCTCGCAGCCGCCGACGCCGCTCCCCCCGAACCGAATATGCAAGCAGTTCCGCCGCACCCTATCTTGCTCGCGTACGCCCTGTAAAAACCATAAACATCGGTATTGTGCGCTTTCATTGATCCCCCAACTTTAATCGCGTTTGCGGCACCTGTCAATGAAACCTCCTTAGAAAGTTCTCCGCAGAACTTTAAAACCTTTCTTTTATGGGGAGTCGTGACATTAAAACCCAAAAGTCTTCCGGGGGCATTGCGGAAAAATCCTTCCAGGTTTTTATCTTCCAGCGGAAACAGCTCGTATTTACCTTTCATTCCGAACTCCCCGAACATGAAATTAAAAATTTCAGGAGAGGCGGACTTTACAAGCGGCCAACCTATCAACCCGAGCCTTATTTCGCTTTTCATCACACATCCAAGGTTTTTATCAAATCCCGGAACTTTTTGAGAGGTAAAGCGTATTTCCCGTCCACATAAGCATCTTTCGGAGATATATGCGTTTCAATCATAAATCCGCCAAGTCCCGCCGCTTTCGTCGCCAGGGCAGAACGAAAAGAATATTCCGGACCTCCCGAAGAATGCGTGACATCAACTATAACCGGCAAACCGCTTATATTTCCGGCTTTCATGGCAATATTGAAATTTATTCCCGAATCTTTCGCTCCCGGGCCCGCGTCGCCTCTCTCGCAAAGCACTATGTCCCGCGCACCCTCTTTGACCAAATACTCCGCTGACATCAGCCACTCATCCAGACTGGCTCCCCGCGCCCTTTTCAGTATTATTTTCTTCCCGGTTTTTCCCAGGGACCTGAGCAAAGAATAATTCCGCATATTCCGCGCACCCACTTGAAAAACATCAAACACTCTGGACATTTTTTTAATATCATTTTCCGAAAGTATCTCCGTAACGAATTCACCCCCGTATCTTTTTCTGGCTTTTTCCACAAGGGGCACGCCCAACTCTTTCAAACCCTGAAAAGTGTGAGGGGAACGCCGGGGCTTGTATAAAGCGCCCCTTATATAGACAATTCCCCATTTTCTCAGGATTTTGACCGTTTTTATATAAGTTTCTTCGTTTTCCACGGCACACGGCCCGGCCACAATCAGGAACCCCTTCTTTCCCCCGGATTTAAGTGAAATCAAAAAAGGCACGTTTTCTTCTATGGACAAATAGATTTCCTCCACAAAATCCAAAGCCTCCAGTTTCGGAGCCAGAGAAGCGGCCTCGGTTTTATCGGTGAAAATCGCTTCGGCACATGAAAAAGCGAACTTTATTTTGAAGTTTCGGGACTTTTTCTCGAGATAACTCCTCAGATGTCTTTTATCTTTTTCGCTTTCGCTTTTTAATTTTATCAACATACATTCTCTGAGATTTAACTGACTGCTTCATTATTTCCCCGTAAATTTTCGACACAAAAGGCTCAAATTGCGGGTTTTTTATTTTCACCCTCAAATCCCGCAAAAGTTTCCTTTCCCGCCTGACATCTCGAACCGCTTTCTTATAATTGAGAGTTCTCAATGCTAAGGAAAACCTTTTTTCAAGATGGGAAACTATTTTTTGGTCAATCCTATTTATCTGTGCTCTTAATTTCCCCAACTCGCTCATTTCCAGTTTTTCTCTTTAGATATTATATAATATCCGTTGTAAGGTATGATAATACAGGCGGGGGCCAGAAATTGGTCGGATTTTTTCTATTATCTGGAAAACGGCGCGTCCGAAATATACTGCGCATTAAACGGCATACCCGGCCATTGCTATCGTGGCAAAGACTTTGAAACCCCTTCTGAAATCCTCAAAGCGGCCAAAAGCGCCCATGAAAAAGGCGTCAGACTTTATATGGTGGCGAATGAAGTCCAGGCCGGACTTTTCGACATAACCGTTTCAACCGTACGCGAAATGGTGAAAAACGGAATAGACGGCGTAATTATAAGGGATTTGAGCATTCTGGAAGCTTTGAAAAGGAAAAAAATAAAAACGGAATTTATTCTCAGCAGCCTGGCTCTCTGCTTCAATAAGGAAACTCTCAAATTCTATTCAGACATGGGAATAAGCAGAATAGCGATTCCCGAACAGCTCCTTCCGTCGGAAGCCCGAAATATCGTAAAGAACAATCTGGGCATAAGCACTGAAATTTTTCTGAGTGCGCGGGAATACTGCGTCGTTCTGAACGGTTTTTGTTATTTGAGTGATTTTACCGGAAAGTGTATATGCAGAGACCCTTTTAAATCCGGGCACAGAAACAGGTTTCTTCCGCGACCCGACTCCAAAGAACATTTTTCAAGGCTTTATGATTTCTACTCCATGGGTGTGAACACGCTTAAAATAGGCAGGCATCCGCATGGGCATTATGCGAGACTCTTGTTTCAGGAAGCCAAAGCAATTCTAAAGCTGCTTGAGTCTGGAATAGACAAAAAAAACTTTATTGAAAAAAGTCTTGAAATAGATTCTAAAATAGGTCTTATCTTAAATAAAGGCGTAAAACGGAAATAACGTGGAAAAAGCGCTGGCGTTGGACGAAAAAGACATTGGGAAATTAAAGGTTCGGGATCTGAATAAATACTCTTGTTTTTATTTAGGTTCGGAATTCTGTCAAAATATCTTTCCGTCCGAAAGAAGTGTCGAGCGCCTGGCTGGTATGGGGGCAAGAAAAATAGCCATATGTGTCTCGTTTCTCGTCGACGCCAAACTGAAAGAGATAAAGGAAAAAATATCATTCATGCTGGAAAAAAATCCGAATGTGGAAATTATCTTAGGTGATTTTGGTCTTCTGACTTATTTGAACAAATTTTACCCGAATTCAAAAAAATCCATAGCCAGACCTTTGTCTATAGAATTTATGAGGATGGAGAAAAGCAAACTGGAGAAATTCCTTGTAAAACACCGGATCTCCGCCATAGAAACGGATGAAGATGACTTGCTTGGCAATTTCCCGAAACCGCGTAAATTTTCTCTCAACTTTCATTATCCTTACCGCTTCAAAGCGCTTCAAAGGGATTGTTTTTATCTCGGAAAGACGACTCTCAATTGCTCCAGAAAATGTCTCGGGAAAAAAACGCCTCTCCAAATCCCCGGAACGCGGCACATCATTTACGCTCTGAATAACGCTTATTTCACAAAAAAAAACAGTTTCCCGATGGGCGCAGACAGGATAATATACCACCGAATCTGAATTGGATGGCGGCATAACCCTTTGTCCAATTGTTTTCAAATTAGTCACTTAGAAAGCTGGGCCAGAAAATATTTTTTTATTATTATAGTGGAGTGTCAGTCAAGATCCATAGGATTTATCGGTTTTGAATCGTCGCCGCTTTCTCTAACGCGCTTTTTTTCTTTTTCAAACTTATCCAGAAGCTCTTTTTTCCTGGAATCAATTTCGCCCCTGGCACCGGAAAAATATTTATCTAATTTCTCTTTCTCTTCCGCCATTTTGTTTATCGCACTTTTGAAAGGGTCCTCTCCCTTCTTAATTTTCGGTTTTTCCCAATGAGATACAATTTTCCCTGTCCTTTTTTCCACTTCTATTCTCGCCTCGCACACGGGACAATCTACAAGAAAAGTTTCGCCCATAACGCCTCCTTTTACTTAACACCCCATAAAACATGTTGCTGAGGTAATATTTCGTACTCAATTTTATAATTTTCCGCCAGCCGCATCAAAGAGCGAAAAAACGCCATTTTCGGCGGACGCACTTTCATAAACCGAGTCGCCGGCTGGATAAAAATGGGAATTTGTTTTTTCAATGATTTGAGAAGCCCGAAGGCTTTTTCAATTTCTTCGCTTCTCGTCTTGCTTGTGACCACTATCTTCACGTAAGAACCGTCCGGCACACTGCTAAGAAATCTTTCTATTCTGCGCCAAAGATTTCTTCCTGTGGCGCTCGGAAGTTTGATATCCGCAGAAATTATATCGGTGAAATCTCTTACCTCCGCAAACTTATTCGGCAAAACCGCGTTTGTCTCCAGCAAAATTTTAAATCCTCTGCTTTTTAAAAGAGGCAAAAATTCCTTCAAAAAATCAGTTTGCATCAGGGGCTCTCCTCCTGTGATAGAAACAACTCGTGTTTTACTTTCCCTGGACAAGTTTAAAACCTCCTTTAAAAGAGCGGATTTTGAAACCCTCCTTTCGCACTGGCTGTGGAACTCGTCGCAATAATCGCAATTCAAATTGCACCCATAAAACCGCACGAAAATCTGCTTCTCTCCGCAATAGAGCCCCTCGCCCTGATATGAAACAAATAAATCGCTTATACGCGCAGTTCTTTTCATTCCAAAGCCGGATCCCTAAAGCCCGCCTCCTTGAATCCCCTGGCTCTCAAAACGCATGAATCGCATTTTCCGCACGGCGCTTTTCCTCCCTTGTAGCACGACCAGGTATATTTTAAGGGGGCGCCAAGTTTAAAGGCGAGTTTGATTATTTCAGACTTGCTAAAGTTTATTATAGGTGTTAAAAGTTTTATTTTTCCGCCAAGAGCGCCTTTCTTAGTACCGAGGTTTACAGATTTTTCAAGACTTTTATAAAAAGGTGGTCTGCAGTCGGGATAACCTGAATAATCAACGGCATTGGGTCCCAATATCACGGCCCCGGCTCCTATGGCGTCGGCAAAAGAAACGCCCATGGAAACAAAAATAAGATTTCTGCCCG
The DNA here is from genome assembly GCA_937898825.1 of uncultured Elusimicrobia bacterium. Taxonomy (GTDB): domain Bacteria; phylum Elusimicrobiota; class Elusimicrobia; order Elusimicrobiales; family UBA9959; genus CALEIX01. Next base: position 5,574 of record CALEIX010000075.1, read on the forward strand.
GAACATATGTTGAGGGTATTTTTCGGCGAAATCTACTGTATGTCGGCACTTTTCCGCCACCCACTAACGAAGTAGCACTTTTTAGCCACGGAAGTTTGAGCTCAATACTTATCAATTTAACTCTCAGCAAATCCGCTATTTTGGCGGCGCTTTCATTTTCCCTTGCATGTCTCTGACCATAATTCACACTCAAAGCAAAGCATTCGTATCCCTTCTTTAATGCCCACGCGAGACATGTGGTTGAATCAAGCCCTCCTGAAAATAAAACAATTGCTTTCTTAATTTTATTCATGTATAAACCTTTTATCCCAATCATGGAATTCATCGCTGAAATACGCGATTTTTTTCTTTTTAAATTCCTTTAAACTGGATAAAATTTTGTAATTTTTTAGTCTCGTTTTTTTGGATATTTCTTTGACAATTTCATCGCGGTCTTTTTCTTTTCTCG
>CALEIX010000076.1 GCA_937898825.1 uncultured Elusimicrobia bacterium
CGATACCATTGTCATCGGCACGCTGGCGGGCCAGCGCGTGGCCTTTCTGCCGCGCCACGGCCGCGGACACCGCCTGACCCCCAGTGAGGTCCCCTACCGGGCCAACATTTGGGCTTTGAAGAGCCTGGGTGTGGAGTATGTTATAGTCGGGCATTCGGAGCGCCGTAATCCGCCGGATGGAGAAGGTGAAACGGACGAAATGGTCGGCAAAAAGGTTCTGGCGGTTTTGGAAGCCGGGATGACGCCGATTCTGTGCGTGGGCGAATCGGCAGATGTGCGTGAAGAGGGTACGGAACCTGCAAAAGAGTTTGTACGGAAACAGCTGACAAGTGCGGGAGCCGCACTTGTCCGACACTCGGTGTCGGACAATGGTAATGTAATTGTTGCTTATGAACCCATCTGGGCAATCGGGACGGGCGATAGCGCCACTCCGGAGGATGCTGCGGGTATGGCGGCTTTTATAAAAGAACTGCTCGCCGCCGACCGTTCACTGCGAACTGTTTCCGTGCTGTACGGCGGTTCTGTTACTTCAAAAAACGCTGCGGAATTTCTGAGTGCTCCCGGAATGGACGGGCTGCTGGTCGGAGGAGCGAGCTTGGACGCGGAAGGGTTTACAAATATAGTGAAGACGGGTGTCACTGAATGCCTTTCCTGACGTTCATTATTGTCATTCCTGCCTCCTTTCTTGTCATTCCTGTCCTCCCTTCCTTTCCTTATCTGAAGAAGCGGAGGGCGAAGACGGGGAGGTATTCGACTTTTACCCCCTCGGATGACGGGCCTGCCCGGTCGGATGAGTGGGCCTGCCCGGTCGGATGACCGGGCGGAATCCAGTACTGCTGACCTATAACAGGAAAAGAGATGGGGATCAGATATGTCCAACACCGAATGTTGGACAATATTCCCATTGACTTTGCAGAATATTAGCCCTACTATAATAATGTATATATAAAGTCCCGCTGTTTTATGGCGGGATTGTTAATAAGAATATGGACTTAAAATCGCTCTCATCGGCAATTGAACAAATTGCCGCCGACCGCGGCCTGGAGCCGGGGAAAATAGTTGAAGTAATAGAAGCGGCTTTAGCAAGCGCATATAAAAAGGAATACAGGGAAAAATCGGAAATAGTGCGCGCGAAGTTTGATGTAAAAACCGGCGACGCGAAATTCTTCCTCATAAAAACCGTCGTTGACCCCAAAGATGTGAGGATGGAAGAGGGGCCGCCTTCTGAGGAAGATGAGCGCGTGCGCTACAACCCGAACCGCCACATATTAATAAATGAAGCAAGGAAGGAAAAACCCGATGCAAAGGCTGGGGAAGATATATGGTACCCACTAGAAGCACACAGCGATTTCGGGAGAATCGCGGCACAGACGGCAAAGCAGGTGATACTGCAAAGTGTGAGGGACGCGGAGCGCCAGTCGGTGCGCGAGGAATTCGCCGATAAAGAATGGGAAATAGTAAGCGGTGTAATCCAAAGATACGAGCGCGGACACGTATATATAGACCTCGGCAGGGCAAGCGGCGTGATGTTTCAGAACGAAAGCATACCGGGAGAAAGATACCAAGCAGGGCAAAGAATGAGATTTCTTGTAATTGCCGTGCAGGAAGAAGAACACAAGCGGCCCGGAATAGTTCTTTCCCGGGCGCACCCGCTCTTCGTGCAGAAACTTTTTGAGCTCGAAGTTCCGGAAATATCGGATAAGGTGGTAGAAATAAAAAAGATATCCCGCGAACCCGGCTCACGGACAAAGGTAGCGGTTAAATCAAATGACGAAAACATAGACCCGGTCGGCGCCATGGTAGGACAGCGCGGTGCAAGGATTATGGCAGTCATAAATGAGTTGGGAAACGAGAAAATTGATGTGGTAGAGTGGAGCGATGACATTGAAAAATACATAGAAAACTCACACTCTCCCGCAAAAGTAAAAAGTGTGGAAGCGGGCAGCAGAAGAGAGGCTCTTGTTCTGGTGCCGGAGGACCAGCTAAGTCTGGCGATAGGGAGAGGGGGGCAAAACGTGCGGCTTGCGGCAAAGCTTACCGGATGGAAAATAGATGTACGTTCCGCTTCAAGACCCGAACAAGTCCAGGAAGGAGGGGTAGCGCATGCCCCGAAAGAAGAAGGTCCAAATAACAAATAAATATCAAATAAACAATAATAAATCGGTGAGTGAATATGTATGAATCACTAATCATAGCTTCAGGGGCTGTCTCTTATACACATCTGACGCTGCCGACGAATTAGACGGTGTAGATCTCGGTGGTCGCCGTATCAT
>CALEIX010000077.1 GCA_937898825.1 uncultured Elusimicrobia bacterium
CACCCCGCAGGTTTTCTCAACAACCGCGTTGATTCTAACCTACGGGGTAAAATTCTTTTGCGTCCTTTGCGTTTTTATTTTTTGCGCTCTCTGCGTGAATTTCACCCCGCAGGTTTTCTCAACAACCGCGTTGATTCTAACCTACGGGGTAAAATTCTTTTGCGTCCTTTGCGTTTTTAAAAATAATACCAGATTGACCTGTATTCGTCAGGGCTTTCTCCGTCCTCTTTGAGCCGCTTGAGATAGGTATAAATGGGAACGTCTTCGTAAATCTGCGTGTCTACAAGAACAAGCTTGGACTCCCACGGATAAAACCTATATACCCTCTCCCCGCCCGGTTTTATCATTATTATCTCGTGATCGTGAGTCGCCTGAAGCTTGGACTTGCCAAGGCGCGGCACATTAAAAACCGCTTCATCCGTTCTTACGACCCCCGGCTGAAGACGCGCCTCTTCGTCCCTTTCCTGAATAATGCGGGCTATCGGCACCCGGAAATCCTTCGTTTCCTTTTTACCCTTCGTGTTAAACAGATAATACGGCAGAACGCCGGCGAGTTTAAGCGTCCGCCTTATGAAAGCGGTTTCAAATCTTTTGCTGTTGTAGTACGTGAAAACCTGCTGATTGTATATGCTTATACCAAGATTCCTTATTTTTTTAATTGCTTCAAGACTTTCGCCGCTCATTTCAATGGCATGTTCATAATGGGTTATTATGCAAACCTCCCTTTCTCCGAATTTATGGTATTTTTTCAGAATACTTAAAAACCCATCATCTATCCTCTGCGGCAACGTAACGGGGGTTCTTGTTCCTATTCTTATCCTTTCCACATGTTTTATCGCCGATACTTCCCCCATGAGCCATTCAATCGTTTGATTGTTCAGCGTGAGCGGGTCACCTCCTGTAATTAGAACCTCGCTGATATTTTTGTTCGCCCGCACCCAGTTTATGGCGGCCTTGATTTTTTCTCTCGTAATTCTGGCTTCATCAATTGATTTTATCTCCCAATTCCTCTGGCAATAAACGCAAATTTGCGGGCATGAGTCAAAAGGTTTAAGTATGAGTATCCTGGGATACCTGCGGGTAATCAAGTCTATCGGGCTTGTATCCTTTTCGCCCATAAAATCCATGTCTCCGCCTCTCTGCCAGTTATCAAAAACTGCATCGCAGTATCTTTTCGAGGGCAAAACCTGCGCTCTTAAAACCTGGTCGTGAAACGTCCTGCCTTCCTCGTTGAAAAGTGAAATATAATACGGCGTTATCTGAAAGGGGATTCCCCTTTTTTCAGCTCTTTCAATCCCCTCCAGTTCATCCTCTTCAAGTTTTACCAAAGACGAAAGAGTCTTTCTGTCCCTTATTATATGCCGCAAATGCCATTTATAGTCATTCCATTGTTCAGGGCTGGAATTGAAATATTTCAGTATTTTATTTTTGAGTTTTTTTCTCTTCTCTGCAATGTCAGCGTCAAGACCGCTTTTGTAGCGCTTGAAATAAGACTCCATCTTCTCGGAATACCTATCCAGATACATTGACCTTTCAATGGCGCCCTTCCTCCCGCTAAAATGCAGAGCGGAGCTTTCAAAAATCTCAAGCTTCCCGGTGACTCCCTTAAGCAAGGCAATTATCTCGCAGAGAAAACCATTGCTGGTTTCACTTATGGTTTTGTTGTCGTTCCTGGCAAGCCCAATCAGAATTTTCAGGGCGGAAACCCCGGTTATTTTTTCATTTTCAGTTCTGAGCAGATTTTTGAATACTTTTATGCATTCCCTGGCCTTATACCGTTCAATGATATGCAGTTTCTTCAAAAAATATCTGGAACGAATATTGAAATATTTTCTCTCATAATGATTCAAACAATGAAACATTTCATTTCTTATTTCCTCCGCGGTTTTTGAACTTAAAAGTATTTTTTTTACTTCAGAATCGCATACCCATATTCTTTTTATAAGTTCTTCTTTGCTAAAATTCATTATTTCTCTCATAACAACGCCTTCCTTTTTGCACTTCCTCACCTGACGATTGTACTGTCAGGCGGCCGGGCCCTGCAGCACCCGGGCGGCAGCAAATAATAAACGACAGATTATTATACAAAAATTGGTGTTCAGGGGAAGCGTGCCCGCGTTAGCTCATCAGAAATGTTTCCGCCAAACGAACGGCCGACAGGGCTCTGCCAAAATAGTGGCTGGACGGAAGAAAAGGATAAAGGATAAGGGATAAAGGATAAGGGATAAGGGATAAGGGATAAAGAGTGAGGAGTGAAGAGTGAGGAGAAAATGAATGAATAAACCGCATAAAAAATAAAAGTGGTCGGAAGTCGGAAGGCACAGGTCGCAAGGGACAAGTTGCAAGGGATAAATAAGCGCAATAAACTCAATTAACTCAATGAACTCAACGAACGCTATAAACTCTATGAACTCAATAAACGCAATAAACCTTGTCCCCGCGAAAGCGGGGAGCTTAACGCAATGAACGCAATAAACCTTGTCCCCGCGAAAGCGGGGAGCATAACGCAATAAACGCAATGAACGCTCAACGCTATAAACGCTTAACGCCTTTAAGCGGAATGAACAACCAATCAGGTCTGTTGTTCGCTTCATACCCGATTTCATAAATGCATTTTTCAACCAGGAAAATCCTCAGCAGAATTTCAAACTGATTTCTCTCAGACGGAACAATCTCAGCTTCCTTTATATTTTCAAGATAGGATTTCAGAAAAACATCTGTCATTCGCCGATACCAGATTTCGCCAAAATTTTCAAAAGTTTTCAGGTTTTCCATTGTATAGTTTTCCTTTAAAACTATGGGAGCGTAAACCGCGTAATGAAAAGACCTTATCATTTGCGCCACATCGCGAAGGGAAGAACGCTTGATTTTTCTTTCGCTTAAAGTTCTGGCAGGTTCGCCTTCAAAGTCTATCACCATGAAATCTTTTCCGGTGAACAACACCTGCCCGAGGTGATAATCTCCGTGTATCCGTATTCTTTTGGCATGGAATCGTTCCGTAAGAAGAGCTGAATAAATTTTAAGCAGATGATTTTTACTCTCTAATAAAAATTTAATGTCCTGCTGAGTTTCTTTGGGAAATTTCGACATTCCGCAAGAAAGGAAAAGCAAGGATTTTTTCAGCGAAGCCGCCATTGACTGATAGAGCGACCTTTGATAAAGCTTCGAGAAACTTTCGGGGGTAAAATTCTTGTCGCCAGTTCCAGAGGAAAGCGCCTTGTGAAGTTCGGCAGTTCTTTTTCCGAGAAGAGAAACAAGACTTGGATAGGATATGCCGAAAAAATCCTCGAGTGCGGGACTTGTCTTCAAATCAAATTCAAAGGATTTTACCTCTTTCGGAATCTCCAGTTTATCCTTATTCATAAGGACTTTTTCGTAAAATCTGGATACTTCCTCCAGCGTAAAACTCCAGAAATCCCCCTGATTGGGCGTAAATTCCTGAAGAATGGCAATATCCGCGAAATGTTTTTCTCCCCTGCAAATTTCCAGCGAGGACAAAAAGCGGGGAATATTCGGGAAATTTGCGGCAAGCATAAACTTCCCTATTTCCACATCCGGATTCACGCCTTCCTCCAACTTTCTGAAAAGTTTCAGGAAATACTTGTTGGAATAGATTATGGAGGTATTGCTTTGCTGCGCGCCGACAACTCTTGAATCGGAAATGTCGCTTTCTTCAAGTTTCAATCCTCTGCGACCTCTGGTTTTCCACGGCAGAATTTCAATCTGTGCACGCATTTTTTTTGCCTTTTTCGTAAACAATTTTACGAACCCCTTTCTGAAATCAGGGTGATGAACCGCATCTATCACATACCCCTTCTTATCTGCGCCCTCAACGAAGACAATCGCGGCAGCTGATATGTCCGCAACAGTTTTCAGGCATTTTTCTTCGTCGATGAAAGCCACCGGAAAAACATATGTTTCGGAAGGGTCGTTGGCATAATCCACGGAAATAAAAAGCATTCTGGCGGTCTCGTTTTCGGAACAGAGAGGCAGAATATTAGATATTCTAACGTCCCGCACTCTTTTTGACTTTCCCCCGAACCAGCGGCATTTAAAAAGGTACTTGTATATATACTTTTCTATCAGGTAAATATTTTCGCTTTTGAGAAAATCTTCGCTTGCCAGGTTAGACTTGATATGGGCGACAGATGTTTCAGCGGATTGGCTGTCTTCTTCCTTTCTTCTGAGAACGAACCAATAGCAGTGGTGAAAACCGGGCGTCATCATATACGACGATTCTGTTATTACGGGAAATTCCGTTCCGCCAAAAAGTTCCACCGGGGTATATCCTTTGTATCCGGACAAATTCAGATTGACAACCTGAGTGAATCTTGAAAGATTGGCGACAACAAGCACAATTTCCCCGTCATATTCTCTTATAAACGAAAGCACCTTTGAATTGTCGCTTTGCACTATCTCAAAACTCCCTCTTCCGAAAACTCTGAATTTCTTTCTCAAATGAATCACCCTTTTCATCCACCAGAGCATGGAAGAGGAATTTCTTTCCTGATTTTCCACATTGACCGCCTCGTAGTGATATTCCGGGTCTATAATCACCGGCAGATATAATTTATGAGGGTGCGCCGCCGAAAAACCGGCGCTTTTGTCCGGCGACCACTGCATAGGCGTTCTGACGCCGTTTCTGTCCCCCAAATAATAGTTGTCGCCCATGCCTATTTCGTCGCCGTAATAAATTATTGGCGTGCCAGGCAGAGAAAACAAAAGCATGTTCATAAGCTCCATTTTGCTCCTGTTGTTATCGAGAAGCGGCGCCAGCCTTCTTCTTATGCCCATATTTATTCTGGACCTCATATCCCTGGCATAAATTCTGTACATATAATCGCGCTCCTCTTCGGTGACCATCTCAAGGGTTAGTTCGTCGTGATTTCTCAGGAATATCGCCCACTGGCAGGCGTCTGGCACCGGGGGAGTCTGCTCAAGAATCTCAAGTATCGGAAACGATTCTTCCATCCACAGGGACATAAAGAGCCTCGGCATCAGAGGGAAATTAAAAGCCATATGGCATTCGTCTCCGTTTCCAAAATAAGCATGAGCGTCCTCGGGCCACTGATTCGCCTCGCACAAAAACATTTTATCCCTGTATTTTAAATCTATATGGGCGCGCAGTTTTTTGATAAATGCGTGGGTTTGAGGCAGATTCTCGCAGTTTGTCCCTTCCTGCTCGTAGAGATAAGGGATGGCGTCTATCCGCATGCCGTCCACCCCCATTTCAAACCAAAAGTCTATGACCTTTATTATCTCCTTCTGGACTGCCGGACTTTCATAATTTAAATCAGGCTGATGGCTGTAAAATCTGTGCCAGTAATAAGATTTAGCGACAGGGTCCCACGACCAGTTGGAATTTTCAAAATCGGGAAATATTATTCTCGCCTCGGAATATTTGTCGGGCGTGTCGCTCCAGACATAATAATTTCTGTGTTTTGAACGCGGCCTGGCTTTTCTGGCCCTTTGAAACCACGGATGCTGGTCAGATGTGTGATTTATCACAAGCTCGGTAATGACCCTTATTCCAAGTTTATGCGCCTGGCGGAGAAATTCTCTGAAATCCGAAAGTGTTCCATAATCCGGGTGAATTTCGTAATAGTCTGATATGTCGTAACCGTCGTCTTTAAGCGGTGATTTGTAAAAGGGAAGCAGCCACAAGGCGGTTATTCCCAGACTCTTAAGATAAGGCAATTTCCCTATCAGCCCCCTGAAATCGCCTATTCCATCCTCATTGCTGTCCGAGAAGGATTTGACATGCAACTCATATATTACGGCGTCTTTGTACCAAAGGGGGTCAGATTTGATTCTGCTTTCGCTCATAACCGCCAGGCGTTTTTTACGTTTCTATCCTGAAAATATGTGCCGGCCAATCCGGAGACAATTCCACATAGTTTGCCCGGCCTTTCCATTTATATTTCGCGCCGGTGAGCAAATCATGCATGGTATAAACCGCGTCTTCTGCAAGTCCGATTTTCTCAAGCGGAACGTTCAGCCAGCCGGACCGCTTGAAATAGCAGTCCAGACTCACGACCACAATTAGCTCATTCCCCTTCATATAGGCAATAAGCAAATCATTGTCCACGTCCAGAAATGAAACATTGTTGGTTCTCCAAAAGGATTTATTCCCCTTTCTTATGCGGTTAATTCTGGAAATGAAATCTTTTATATTTCCGGCCGCGTTTCTGTCCCAATTCCTTATTTCATACTTTTCAGAATTCAAATATTCCTCGCTGCCCTTCCTGAGGGGGGTGTTTACGCAAAGTTCGTAGCACGGGCCGTATATGCCGTAATTTGACGAAAGTGTGGCCGCAAGAGCGAATCTTGAAAGAAAAGCGGGCCTGCCGCTGTCCTGAAAGATGGCGGTGAGTATATCCGGCGTATTAGGCCAGAAATTTGGCCTGAAAAATTCGGAAACCTCCGTTTGGGTAAGTTCATTGACGTAATCTGTAATCTCTTTCTTAGTGTTTCTCCACGCAAAATAGGTGTAGGACTGGCTGAATCCTAATTTGGCGAGCATATACATTTTCTTCGGCCGGGTAAATGCTTCGGACAGAAAAATAACTTCAGGATATCTTTTTTTTACATCGCCGATAAGCCATTGCCAGAAAACAAAGGGCTTGGTGTGAGGATTGTCCACCCTGAAAATCCTGACCCCGAGATTCAGCCAGTATTCAACAATATCTTTGAGATAACGCCAGAGTTGTTTATAATTCTTCGTGTCAAAGTCGAACGGAACTATGTCTTCGTATTTTTTCGGCGGATTTTCCGCATACTGCACGCTCCCGTCCGGGCGCCATTTAAACCATTGGGGATGTTCTTTAACGCAGGGATGATCGGGGGCGCATTGAAAAGCGAGGTCCAGCGCAATTTCCAGACCATGCGCGGACGCCTTCTTCACCAGTCTTTTGAAATCACTCACATTTCCCAAAGCGGGATGCACCGACTTGTGTCCACCGTTCCTGGAACCTATCGCCCACGGAGAGCCCACATCCCCCTTTCCGCAGACCAAAGAATTATTTTTGCCTTTACGCTTCGCCTCGCCTATTGGATGTATGGGCGGGAAATACAATACATCAAAGCCCATCCGGGCTATATCGGGCAAAAGTTTTTCACAATCCCTGAACGTTCCGTGCCTGCCATTTTCCCCGCAGGAACGGGGAAACATCTCATACCAGGCGCTGAAAGCGGCTTTTTCCCTGTCCACCGAAACCCTGAGGACATTCGCATACCTTACAAGGGAATCCCTGCAAGGCACTGCGCTTGCAAAAGAAAGAACTTTTTTACTTAAAAGAAGATCCACCTTGACTCCCAGCTCGCGGCTGTTTTCTACTTCGGACAATACCCTGCGCATCTTCGCGTTTCCGCCTCTCAATCTAACCCTTTTTCTGAGCGCCTCCGCGGCCATTTGAATATCCAGCGAAACATCCTGACCAACGACATATTTCTTTTCCAAACCGTTCCTCAAAGTCTTATAATCGTCTATCCACGCCTCCACTGTATAAAAATAATCTTCAAACTTTTCAACGGCAAATTCAGATAGCCATTCGTCATTATACAGCAACCGCATTTCAGCGAAATTCCATTTTTTCTCGCTCGCCCTTTTAAACAGGAGCCTTGCGGAAATTTCATCATGCCCGTCCGCGTAAATATGCGATTTCACCAGGACTTTGTCCCCGACCACCCGCTTTATTGGAAACCTGCCGTTATTTATTTCCGGAAAAACTTTTTCTATTATGATTCTCTTCATAGGGTTTGCTTTATAAGTGATTTTATCATATTTAATTTGGTTTATTCCCCGCTTTGCCACATACGAAAAAACTCTCGAAATCCGGCAACAGGATAATTGCAAACTTTGATAGATAGAGTTTTACAACGACCGGAGAGAAACTTTCTGCATGCCCCCCACCTGACAACCCTAAAACAGAGGAATAATACAGAAACGGTTTTTCTCAACAACGCAAATAACAAGGCAGCGGGTATAGGACCTTCGGGTAAACTTCGCATGCCCAAATGACTTTGATATTTCGGTTGAAAGCTACTAAATCTATAATATGAGCAGAAAAATCAAAACGCTTGCTGTTATCGCCTTTTCTCTCGCCTTTGCCGCGTGTAACGGAGAAGACTCAGGTTCGGTAAACAAACCCGCCGCTTATAATTTGCCCCCCCTGCCTTCCGCCAATCTAAAAGTAAAGCAAAGAAGACCCATTGAAAATCTTCTCAGTTACAAAGAAACCGTTAGAAAGACGCGCAGGCGGAAAATTCAATCCGGGAACGCCATAAACGCCACCCCGATAGAATCCTTTCAGAGCAGTCTGAATGTTTTAAGCTTTGATGGGAACTCAAATGCTTTCAGCCTGCGCGCCGACGTCAACCCGGATTTGCCCGACCCCAAGCCCGAAAGAGTCGACTCCCGCCTGGAATTAAGCGAAAACCTGCCAGGGGACTTATTCGGAAAAGCTTTTGATTACTATAAAACCCATCTTTCGCAAATAAAGAACAGGCGATACATCGGGGTAATAGATTATGGAAGAAGGTCGTCGGAAAAAAGGTTTTTTATAATGGAAGTGCCAACCGGCAAGACGATCTCTTTCCTGGTTGCTCACGGGAAAAATTCGGATCCGGGCAATAGCGGCTGGGCGAAATACTTTTCCAACGCGCCCCAATCCAAAAAAAGCTCTCTCGGTTACTATCTGACGCTTAACCGGTATTACGGCAAGCATGGTCCTTCATTGCGTCTTAAAGGACTGTCGCAAACCAATTCTAACGCACTTAAAAGGGCTATAGTTATACACGGCGCAAATTATGTAAACGACGGGCACGTTGGAAGGTCATGGGGCTGTCCTGCTGTCAAAACATCCAAAGTAAAACTCATTGTGGAGAAACTGGAAGGCGGAGCCCTGATATATGCGGGAATAAGTAAGTCATAGGGCACAGGAGCACAAGTCGTAAGTCGGAAGTCACAGGTCGCAAGGGACAAGTTGCAGGTTGCAAGAGATAAATAAACTCTATGAACGCTATAAACGCTGTTATGTAAAGTGTCAAGCTTCAACTAAAATTTTTCTCCTTATATTCTTCGACAAATAACTCTTTTTAGAAACGAAACTTTCTGTTATTCGTGGCTTCCTTTTTTTCAAGGAACTCACTGA
>CALEIX010000078.1 GCA_937898825.1 uncultured Elusimicrobia bacterium
GAACCAATGCCCCTGACCTCCTTTATGCCAGGGCACTTTTTCATCATTTTCCTGAAGCGGCGATTTATTATTCTCCCGAGTTTCACAGCTCTGGCAAGAAGTTTCTCCCGGTCAATAATTCTCATAACTTCTATGGACGCTCTTAAAGCCACGGGATTTCCCCCGAAAGTGCTGCCAATGGAACCCAATGGAAGTTTGTCAAAGTACTTTTTATTCCCGACCACGGCTGAAAGCGGAAACCCGGCAGCTATTGACTTCCCGAGAACAATCAAATCCGGCACCAGATTCCAGTTTTCCACTGCGAAAAATTTCCCCGTCCTGCCGAAACCAGACTGCACCTCGTCCGCCACAAAAAGAATTCCGTATTTCTTCGTCACGCGCCTGATTTCCTCAAGGAATCCTTTCGGCGGAATATTAAAACCGCCCTCTCCCTGAATCGGTTCAATAACTACGCAGGCAGCTTCCTCAGGAGAAATAGCATTCAGCAACAGTCTTTCAAAATCCCTCGCCCCGTATCTGTTGAAATGTGCATCCGGATAGGGAAGCCTATGCACATCCGGTGCCGTCCCGTATATATGCTTATAAGGCATCGCGCGGTGAGTCATCGTCATGGTGAGAAGGCTTCTTCCATGAAATGCCTTTTCAAAAACAACAACCCCTCTGCGCCCAGTCGCCCCCCGCGCTATTTTCACCGCATTTTCAACCGCTTCCGCGCCGCCGTTAAAGAAAATAACCTGCTTTTCAAATCTGCCGGGCGCTCTTTTGACAAGCATTTCTGCGCATTTCACCCAGGGCTCGTAGGGCGTGGCGGTAAAATCGCTGTGAATATAATTCTCCATTTGTTCTTTTGCGGCTTTGAGCAGTGAAGGCGGGGAATATCCAACCACAAGACATCCCCAACCACCGGTAAAGTCCAAAAACTGGTTCCCGTCGACGTCCTCAACGACGGCTCCGCTCCCTTTTGCTATGTAAAAGGGGCTCAGCGTGCCTACCGGAGAGGCGACATATTTTTCTTTGCGCGCCGCCATTCTCAAGCTTTCGGGCCCCGGGATTTTTGTCCTGATGCGAATGCTTTTCATTTTTTCACCTCGCTGATGTTATTGACGCGATTTTCTCGCCTATGGCGTTTGCCATATCCAGAGTAGAAGCGTTTCCCCCCATGTCGTAGGTACGGACTTTTCGTTCGGCAATGACTTGAGCCACGGCCTCTTCTATGCGGGCGGCAAGTTTGTCTTCTCCGAGCCAGTCCAACATCATTTTCCCCGCCAAAATAGAGGCAATAGGGTTGACCTTGTATTGTCCCGCGTACTTGGGTGCGGAACCATGGCTGGGCTCAAATACGGCATAACTGTCCCCTATATTTCCACTGCAGCCGAAACCCAATCCCCCGACCAATTGCGCCGACAAATCCGAAATGATATCGCCATACAGATTCGGAGCGACCAGAACGTCATAATCAAAGGGGTTCTTGATAAGCCACATGCACATCGCGTCTATATTCGTATGGTCAAAGGCAATTTCCGGATAATCTTTGCTTATTTCCTTTGCAGTTTCAAGAAAAAGTCCGTCGGTAACTCTGACGACATTTGCTTTCTGCACCGCTGTAACTTTTTTCCTTTTATGTTTGCGTGCATATTCAAAAGCCGCCCTTACGATGCGCTCGCATCCCTTTTTGGTGTTAACTTTCAGGGATATGGCAGCATCCGGCGGAACCTTTTCCATACCCTTTATTTTCAACATTTCTTCAGGCACTTTTGGAAATTCAACCCCCACATAAAGGTCTTCAGTGTTTTCCCTGAAAACGACCAGGTCTATGCCGTCCTTGTAATTCAGTGGATTGCCAGTATATGCCTTGCAGGGCCTCAGGCAAACATATAAGTCAAGCAGTTGCCTCATTCGCACAATCGGGCTCCTGTAACTAAAACCTTTGCCCCGCAGTTTCTCCGATAATTCCTTTTCCGCTTCCTTTTTCGGCTTTGAGGTAATAGCGCCGAAAAAAGCGCAGTTCGTATGTTCCATCAATTCTATAGTCCTTTCAGGCAGAGCGTTGCCTTCATTTTTCCAGAATTCCCAGCCGATATCGCCGGGAATGTATTCGGCATCAAGTCCCACCGCTTTGAGAACTATCATCGTAGCTTCGCACACATCCTTTCCGACTCCGTCTCCCTCAAGCCATGCTATTTTATATTTGGCCATATCTTCCTCCGTAATAAGTTACAAGTTGCAAGTTACAAGAACACAAGTTACAAGTCGGAAGTCATAAGTCGGAAGTCACAGGGGACAAGTCCAGCCGTCCGGCCGTCTTGCCGTCCAACCGTCCAGCCATCCAGCCGTCTAGCTGTCCAGCCGCTATTTTGGCAGAGCTTCGCTCTGCAGCTACAACTGACTCCCGACTCCTGACTCTTGACTCCTGACTTATCCTTCATCCCTTGAGCCTTGAACGCTCAACGCTATAAACTCAATGAACTCAATGAACGCAAAGAACACACCTTCTTACTTGTGAATTTTATGCTTTTTACGCAAGGTAGATATTAAACCACCGCCTTCCAGCAATTCAAGTGCCTGTTCGGGCAGCGAAATTGCGCTTATTTCTTTGCCTTTTGAGATGTCATTGATTCTGCCACCAGACAGGTCAATTTCCACCTCATCCATTTCCTCTATTTCGCCAGCTGCGTCCTGGCTTATAATCAATGGCAGGCCCAAATTTATGCTGTTGCGGTAAAAAATCCTTGCGAACGACCTGGCGATCACAGCCCCCACTCCGGCATACTTTACAGCAGCCGTGGCCTGCTCGCGGCTTGAACCACAGCCGAAATTTGCGCCGGCAACTAAAATATCGCCCGGTCTAATCTTTTCGCGCAAATCCGGATATGCTATTTCAAACAGGTGCTTGGGAGTCTCAAGCTTGTCCGTTATATTCAGAAAACGCCCGGGATAAATCAAGTCGGTGTCGATATTGTCTCCCAGAACCTTGATTACTCTTCCTTTTATTTTCATTGTTCAGGCCTCCATTTTTGCGTCACTTAATTTTTTTTCGCCTTCGCAACCGCCTATCTCTTTGGGGAAACAGATGTAACCTGTTATGGCGGAAGCGGCGACAACCGCAGGGGATGCCAGATAAAGATTTGAATCTTTGCTTCCCATCCTGCCCTGGAAATTTCTATTTGTGCTTGATACGCAATTTTCTCCCGCCGCTATTACTCCCTGATGAATTCCAAGGCACGGTCCGCAGCCGGGAGGGTTTACGATTGCTCCGGCCCGCAGGAAGGTTTCTATATACTTTTTTTCAAGCGCTTCAAGATATATTTCCTGGGAAGCGGGAATGATAATCAGGCGACACTCGGGATGGATTTTCTTCCCTTGAAGAATTCTGGCAGCGACCTCCAAATCCTCCAACCTCCCGTTCGTGCACGAGCCCAGAACCCCCTGATTTATTTTCACTTTTCCTAATGTGGAAAGTGGCTTAACATTGTCCACTGCGTGCGGGCAGGCAACCTGCGGTTCGCTTATTTCCTTTTCAGCGTCTATAACCAGATGCCTTTCGTAATGCGCCCCATTGTCGGCTTTAAGTCCCCAGTCGGGGCTTCCCTTCACATTCCTTCCGGCTAAGTAATCTTTGACCTTTTCGTCAATAGGTGTGAAAGCAACTTTGGCTCCCATCTCCATTGAGAGATTGGTCAAAACCATCCGTGAGGCGACGCTCATATTTTCAACGGACGTGCCGCAAAATTCAACCGCTTTGTAATTCGCTCCGTCGGCGGAAAGTTTTCCAATAACGTAAAGAATTACGTCTTTCGCTGAAACATCCTCCCTCAGTTTTCCGTTTATTTCAACCCTGATGGTATGAGGAACTTTGAACCAGAGTTTGCCTTCCGTCCAGACACCAGCCATTTCAGTGGCGCCTATTCCGGTGGCAAAAGCGCCGAAAGCGCCGTGGGTAGTCGTATGAGAGTCAGTGCCGACAAGAACCGCTCCCGGCCACGCGTAGCCGTGGTCCGGAAGAATCTGATGGCATATTCCTCCCCTTCCCACGTCAAAAAAGTTTGGTATGCCCTGCGCTTTTACAAATTCCCTCACCGCTTTGTGCGTGGTGGCGGTTTTTTCCGATTCGGCCGGGATTCTGTGGTCGAATATAATCACAATCTTGTTTGGGTCCCAGACCTTCTCGACGCCTATTTCAAGGAAGCTTTTTCTCGCCATATCGGCGTTCTCATGCGACATCGCAATGTCTATGTTAGCAACTACAATTTCATCAGGTTTAACCTCTTTCTTCCCGCTCGCCCGAGCAAGAATTTTTTCAGCTATCGTCATTGGCATAATTTCTCTCCTCGCTTCCCGCTGAAAAAGCGGGAAGATGTTTTATATTATTTCTTTCGCCTTGAACTGTTGCAATTCACTTTCAGTGTATCCGAGAGACAAAAGTATTTCCTTTGTATGTTCGGAAAGTTTCGGCGGAGACGATTTTACAGCTCCGGGAGTTTTGCTGAACTTGGCGGCGAGACTGAAAACCGGCACTTTTTTGTCCAGCTCTGAAATATACGTTTCAGATATCGTTTGCCTGTGCTGCACCTGAGGCGCTCTCAACGCCGATTCCAGATCCAGAATCTCGCCCGATGGAATTCCCTTATCATTCAAAACTTTCACCCAATGCGCCGTCGGTTCGGTTTTTAATTTTTCTTCAAGCAGAGGGGTAAGTTCCTTTCTGTTCTTTTTTCTTGTATCCCTTTCCTGAAAGCGGGGGTCGGTTTTAAGCTGAGGCAATCCGAGAATATCAGCCAGATTCTCCCACTGTTTCTGTTCATTGGCTGCTATATTAATGTAGCCGTCTTTAGTTTTGAAGGTGCCTGAAGGAGCCGCCGTAAAATTGTCGTTTCCCATCGGAACGGGTTTTTTTCCTCCAATGAGGAGATTGGCCGCCACCCAGCCCATAAGAGGCATTATAGAATCAAGCATGGCGATGTCAATCATCTGCGCTTCTCCCGTTCGCTCACGGTGATACAGCGCGCAAACTATGGCAAAGGCAGCATTCAGCCCGCCTACGGTATCGCACACAGGAAAACCCGCCCGCAGAGGATTAAGTCTTTCGTCTCCGTTTATGGACATTACCCCGCTCAACCCCTGTATTATCTGGTCATAGGCCGGTCTCAGCGCTTCGGGCCCGGTCTGTCCAAACCCCGAAATAGCGCAGTAAATGAGTTTTGAATTTATCCTGGTTAATTCCTCATAAGAAAAACCCAATCTTTTCATCACTCCGGGCCTGTAATTTTCAACCAAAACATCGGTCTTTGCAACTAATTTCTTAAATATTTCCCGTGCCGTTTCATCTTTAAGATTCAAAGTCAGGGATTTTTTATTGGAATTCTGGGCTATGAAACTTGTGCCCATCAATTTCTTGTTGAGTTCGGGAAGACAACCAAGTTTCCGGGCAAGGTCCCCGGCCCGAGGTCTTTCCAGTTTTATGACTTCCGCTCCGCAGAGCGCAAGAAGTTCGGTGCAAAAGGGCCCGGCCAGAACATTGGTCATATCCAATATTTTTACTCCCGCAAGAAGCGTCATTTTGAAACCTCCTCCTTTTTCCCATCTTTTGTTTTGTAGAGAATTCCGGGCAACTTGCGTCCGAAGAAATCTTCGGCCTCCTTTGAAACGGAAATAATCGCGTCTATATCCACATCCCCCAAAACGCCCATTTTCATAAACATATTAATCATGTCTTCGCTGCAAACATTGCCCATGCCGCGGCGGGTAAAAGGACATCCGCCCATTCCCGCAAATGCCGACTCAAAATACCTTACGCCGCTTCTGCAGGCGGCATAAACATTGGCAAGTCCAAGACCCCACGCGTCGTGAAAGTGACAGGCGCATTCAACATTCGCGGCAAGACTTCTGATTTTTTCGAAAAGTTTTTCAACCTGCGCGGGATTGGCCATGCCGGCGGTGTCGGCAAGACTTATCTGTCTTAACCCGGCTCCCAGAAACCTTTCCACTATCCTGATGACGCGCTCCTCGCTGATGGCGCCCTCATACCCGCAGCCGAAAGCCGACTGAACCGAAACCTGGACCTTTTTTCCCGCTTTAAGTGCTTCCTGAGCCATCTTGGTTATTCGCTCCGCCGCCTCGGATACGCTCATCCCGGTATTTTTTTTGCTGTGGGTTTCGCTCGCCGAAACTCCCATGCAAAACATTTCCACTCCGCACGCCATTCCCCTTTCAAGTCCCTTTTCATTAAGAACAAGTCCGGAAAAAACGCAATTTCTTTTCTTGGGAGAGGAGATGAAATGCCTGAATACCGCGTCGGTATCAGCCATTTGCGGCACTCTCCTGGGATGGACAAAAGAGCCGAGTTGAATTATGTCTGCGCCGGAAGAGATAAGGCTTTCAATCCATTTTATCTTGGTTTCAGTCGGAACAATTTTTTGCTCTATCTGGAGACCGTCTCTCATTCCGACTTCGTGCAGGACCAGTTTTTCAACCTTCTCCATTTCTCTCCCCTTTTCCTCACACGTCAAATTTTATTCCCTGAGCCAGCGGCATTTCATCCGACCAGTTTACGCCCACGGTTTGCCTTCTCATGTACATTTTCCAGGCGTCCGAGCCGGCTTCCCTTCCTCCGCCCGTCTCCTTTTCTCCGCCGAAAGCGCCGCCTATTTCCGCGCCGCTTGTGCTCATGTTTATGTTGGCAATGCCGCAATCGCTTCCGACAGCGCTTAGGAATAACTCCTCCTCCTTCAGATTCTGCGTAAACAAAGAAGAGGAAAGTCCCTGTTCCACGCTGTTGTGAAGTTCAATCGCCTCTCCAAGAGAGGATACCTTGAAAACATAAAGGATTGGGGCAAAGGTCTCCTGACGAACTATTTCCATTTTCTTATTTGCCTCCACTATGCATGGCGTTACATAGCAGCTGCCTGGATAATTTTTAAGCCATTTGCCTCCGTATATTATTCTGCCGCCCTCTTTCTTGATTGTCTCAATGGCGGCCATCATCTCATTCTTCGCTTTTTCGCTCACAAGGGGTCCCATAATAACGTTCCGGTCCAGAGGATTGCCTATCCTCACCTGTTTATAAGTTTTAACAAGTTTAGTAAGCATTTTTTCATAAATATCCTTATGAAGGAAAAGCCGCCTTATCGTGGTGCATCTTTGTCCCGCCGTCCCGACGGCGCCGAAAAACACCGACTTCAGGGCAAGGTCAAGGTTAGCGCTCGGCATCACAATCACCGCGTTGTTTCCGCCAAGTTCCAGTATCGTTTTTCCGAGATGCCTGGCAGCCGCTTCGGCGACGCGGTGACCAAGTTTGCAGCTCCCGGTGGCGCTTACGAGACGCACACGTTTATCCGTAATCAATCTCTCTCCAATAATTCCACCCTTTCCTATGACCAGGTTCGTCACTCCCTTCCAGTCTTTCATTACTGACGAAATTATATTATGAATCGCTATGGCGCAAAGCGGAGTTTTCGAGGATGGTTTCCATATCACCGGGTCCCCGCACACAAAGGCGAGCATCGCGTTCCAGCCCCACACCGCCATCGGAAAGTTGAAAGAGGTAATTACACCTATCGGGCCAAGAGGAAGCCACTGCTCATAGAGTTTATGACGCGGCCTTTCGCTTTGAATGGTTATGCCGCAAAGCTGACGCGACATACCTACGGCCAAATCCGCCATGTCTATGATTTCCTGAACCTCGCCTTCCGCCTCAGATAGAATTTTCCCCATCTCAAGAGTCAAAAGCTTAGCAAGAGGCGCTTTGTACTTCCTCAAAGCGTTGCCTATCTGACGAACAAGTTCCCCTCTCTTAGGAGCGGGATACATAGCCCATTCGGGAACTGTCTCTTATACACATCTCCGAGCCCACGAGA
>CALEIX010000079.1 GCA_937898825.1 uncultured Elusimicrobia bacterium
TCAAGCAGAAGACGGCATACGAGATGTAGAGATGTCTCGTGGGCTCGGAGATGTGTATAAGAGACAGCTTTTTGAATGAAACGTATTTTTTGCTGAAAAACAAAAGATTCGGATTTCTCTTTTTGCTTCTTGGCATGCTTCTGCTTTATATGGGACTGAGCAGATTACAGAATTTCTAATGACATCAGGTCAGTTAAAAGTTTTTTCAAGGTTCTCTTTGCCCTGATTGTTCATTAGATAAAGCCAAATCAGCTTATTGGTGGATTCCATCAGGTTTATCCAATGCTGGGCTTTTTTGTGTATTTTTCTTGTTTTGCGCTTTTTTTCGTATTCTTTAGTTAATTCATCCCAGGTCATTTTTCCCCCCTTAAGGGTGAAACACAAAAATATTATAGCAAATTTTTGAGAGAGTGGAAGGGTCTTTGAGGCGGCAGGCAATAGGTCAAAGGACCTATCCGGAGAATGCTATTTGACTTTTGAAAGCGTTATCGTTATACCAGAGGAATTGATGAAAACGGGTTTCTTGAGTATTCCGGAAATATCTCCTTTCTCTGATTTTTTCAAATTGCCGCTGCTGGTGAAGCGCGCCTCCAGATAAAGATGTGAGGAGACAAGATCCGGCATTAAAATATCGGAAGAAGTTAAATGAAATTTTTGTGGGAAATGCGGATTTATTATATTCTGCACAGCTACAGGGATGACGCCTTTGCTTTTTGCCAATATATAAAGAATGGAATTTGATTTTCTTTGGCGGGTTTTCAATTTTGCCGGCATTAAAACCTCTCCGGAGATAGAAAGGTTTTTTCTTAAAAAATGAGGATAGGTATGTTTTGCCGCTAAATAGGCGACGACGGAAAAAAGGAAAATGATAGTTAATTTCTTCATATAAAAATTTTATAAAATTTTGTGTTTCTTCCGCGGTGACAATACACTTTTAAAAATTGCGTTACAACTAAAGTGATTTTATAAATTTGATTCGTTCGATAACTGGCGGGTGACTGTAATATAAAAAGACTTTCAGGGGATGCGGTTTTAAATTTCCCAGGTTTTCAACGGTGAGTTTTTTTAAAGTTTTTATCATGGTTTCTTTGTCTTTCGTCGTTTCTGCGGCGAATTTGTCTGCCTGCCTTTCAAATTTGCGTGAAAGCATGTTTAACAATAACGAGAGAATGAGACTTATCGGGGAATAAATAAAGCCGAAAAAGACGATCCCTCCATATACGGAAACATGGTCCATTTTGAACGCCTTGAAAAGATTTTCGTTTCCGATAAACATCTGCAGGAGGTAGAGCATGAGACCTAAATTAGCAAATGAAAAAGCTCCGGAAATTAAGATGTGCTTTTTTTTGTAGTGACCTATTTCATGTGCTAAAATCGCGCAAATCTCTTCGGGAGAATGTTTTTTAATCAAGGTGTCGTAAAGCACTATCTTTTTGAATTTACCGAAACCAATGAAAAAAGCGTTTGTTTTCGTGCTCCGTTTGGAGCCGTCCATAACATATATTCCCTTGATTCTGAAATTGTTTTTCTGCAGATATTCTTCTATCGTTTTTTTAAGATTTTCGTCTTTAACAGGGGAAAATTTATTGAAAAGTGGCAGTATCAGCACCGGAGCCAAAAAACTGACGAATAGTTGAACAAGAATTATAAAAAACCAAACATAAAGCCATGCTTGTTTTCCAAAGTTGCCGAATATAAAAAACACCGCGGCGGCAACCGGCGCGCCTATGATAATACTTAAACACCACTCTTTTAGTATATCGGTCACAAACGTTTTCGGCGCGGTGCGGTTAAAGCCGTATTTGTTTTCTATGACGAAAGTTTCGTACGTCTCAAAAGGAATTTCCAGAATGTCCACTCCCGTTTTAAGGATGAATATGAATATTATTCCCGTGGCTATTTCGCCGAGAGAAAAACTTCTGGCCAGCCGGTCTACCCAACCAAATCCCCCGACAATTATAAATGTTATGGTTAGAAACAAAACAAAGGTTGAGGATATAAGTTCAAACTTCGTGGTTTCCATGAGATAATTTTGAGATTTTTCATAGTCTTTATCATTGTAAAAACCCGTAAAATCCTCAGGCAATTTTTTGTCAATGTGGCGAATATTAAGAATATCCGAAGCCGCGCCCAGGAGGTATTCCGCCGCAAGAAGTGATATTACAAAAACAAGATAAAAGCCGGGAGAAAATTCCATAAGAAAAGATTTTACAAAATTGTCACATAATTGAAACCGATAAAATACTAATATAGTTTCATGTCCGGCAGCAGGCAGAAAGTTTAAGGAAACAAGATTTTAATATTTAAGCAATATTCCTTTTATTGACCTTTGGGATTTTTGCTGCTAAACTTGATGTAGGAGACGTTGAGCATTATGGCTGATTATAATGAGATAGAGAAACTTTCTCAGGAAGTGACCAATCTTGATACGGCAAGAATGACGCTCAGGTGGGCGCTTGAAAGATTGAATACCGTTGAAAAAGAAAAGGGCGAACTGAGAAAAAATCTCGCTTTACTTGAGGAAACAAAAACGGGGCTTGAGAATAAAATCAAAGGTTTGGAAGAATCGGTTGGCTCAAGGGCGAAAATTCTTGAGGATAAGGAAGCGTTTTACCATAAACTTGAGGCCACCATGCAGCTTTTGGGCGAGGGAAAACTGAATATACGCCAGCTTGTGGAAAAAGAGGCCAGAATCGACCGCATAAGAAAGGATTTTGAGGAGGATTACCAGAGAAAATTTGCGGAACTGGACAAAAGGGAAAAAAATCTTATAGATCAATGGAATAAAAGAATACTTGGTCTTGAGGAGCAGTACGGACAGAAATTGTCGGAGGCCCAAAAAAAATACGATTCGCTTAAAATTCGCACAGAACAGGAATATGACAGGAGAGCTTCCGAACTTGAAAAAGTTTACAAGTTCAGGGAAAAGGAGCTTGAAAAGAGGATTTCTCACCTTGAGAGTCTGGTGAAAGAAAGCGAGGCGACTCTTGAGGAAAAGAGGAAAAAACTTGAAGAGGAATTTATAAACAAGAAGAAAACTCTTGAGGAAAATTACAGGCGGACGAAATCCTTGCTTGAGCATAATTTTGAGGAGAGGATAGGTTTTATCGAAAAAGAACAAATGTCCCGGGTAATAGACCTTGAAAATTCATGGAAAAGCGAAAGAGACAGAGTACGCGAGGAACAAAGAATACTGGAAAAACAATTTGAGGAGGCTCAGGGTCGGATAAGTGAATTGGAAGAGAAATTGAGAATTGAGAAAGAGAGCCATAATTCGGACATTATGGCCAGAATCAGGGAGAGCTCCGAGAAGTTCAGAACGCAGATAGAAGAGCTGGAAAGGGAAAAGAGAGGTTATATCGAAACCATAGAAAAAATAAGCGGGAAATTTTCCGCCAGGGAAAAGATATGGCTTAGAGAAAAGGCCGAGCTTGACAAAAAGTTCACCGAAAGAGTTCTTGAGATAGAGAGGATAGCGGAAGAAAAATATAAGTCGGTAAGCGAAGGGGAGTTAAGAAAAAAAGAGAAAGAAATAGAAGAAATAAAGGCTGAACTTTCAAAAGCTTACAAAGAAGTAGAGGAGAGGAAATCCGCGATAGAAGAGATAAGTTTGAAGAAGGCGGAGCTTGAAAGAACCCTTGCGGAGACGTCCAACGCATCAAACAACGAGATAATAGCACTTAAGGCAAAATACGAAGATGAGATATCGGCATTAAAGGCGCGGTTACATACGACCGAAAATGAGGTCAGAAATCGGGAGCGTGAGACTGAGGTTGTCAGGGCTGAACTTTCAAAAGCTTACAAAGAAGTAGAGGAGAGGAAATCCGCGATAGAAGAGATAAGTTTGAAGAAGGCGGAGCTTGAAAGAACCCTTGCGGAGACGTCCAACGCATCAAACAA
>CALEIX010000080.1 GCA_937898825.1 uncultured Elusimicrobia bacterium
GGTCTCGTGGGCTCGGAGATGTGTATAAGAGACAGCCGGGGATTCTCTTAATTTGCGCAAGAGGTACGTTCTTGCTGGTATTCTCCCAACCGGAATATATGTTTCGCAAGAACCCCTGGTGTGGATTCTAAACCCTGACGACAATCAGATTCTGAGATATGAATATCGACATGCTTTTCAAAAGCGGGATTTTCTGGACCTAAACCAGTATCTTTCACCCGGAGCCATCATAACGGGATTCACGGTGAAAAACTCACATCTATGGATTATTCTTGCAAATCCCGCCAAATTGCTTCGCTTTGAACTTGAACGCCTGCGTTTCCAAGAATCGGCAGGTCAAGATTTGTCACAAACCGAGAAAATATAACAGGTAACCCATGCATAAGCCGATGATGAGGTTAAGAATCTTAAGATATATGGAATCCCTCAATGAAAAGGCAAGCATGGGAAGCATTCCGTGCCCGTCCTGAACAATGGAATTGGCAAGCAGAACGCTGAAAGGAACAGACCCCTGGGCGTAAAGCATTACAAAGACAAGATTCGGTCCCGACTCCGGGACAATGCCTAAAAGAGCTGCGAGAAAAATGACGACGGGAATATTGCTCTTAAGCAATGACGAAGTATTGGGCGCGTTAATGAAAAAATGCACGAAAATCAATGCGCCAAAAGTCCACAAAAACACGCGCCATAAATGCTTTTTCATTATATGCTCGTAAATGTGCTTTTCAAGATAATGATCGGGCATGCTAAGGCAAATCAAAAAGGAAATCAGCATCAAGACAGAAAATGTGATTTTCATCCACGTTTCGTGTTCGCTCCCGATAACGCCAACCATTTCCATATACAGCGCGCCGGCAATGATGAATAAAATCAGAAATTTCGAAAATGGCATCTGAGAAAGAGAGAGCAAAATTTCTTTCATATTCAGGCAACGGCATTCGTCGCCGTGAGACGAAATGTCGGAATGTTCGCAGCAGGATGCACCTTTAAAACCGAATCTTTTCGCCAGAAAATCTATTATGCTTCCGGAAATAACCGCCAAAACAAACAAAAGCGCGAAAAGCATAATTGCTTTTTGCGGAAACACTGAAAGCATCACGAACGCCTCGTCGCCCGAGGTGGCTATCATGGCAGATGCAAGAGCCCCAAAGGATATGACCCCCCTTTCGTAAAGCGAAACCGCTGCAAACGTCCCGAGACATCCCGGAAACACTCCGAGAAAACTGGCACTGACATATGAAAAGAACCCCTTTGCGCGTTTGGGGAATTTATTCGGGGCAAGCACATTGAGATAGTCAACAATAATCATCATTACAAAAACAAAAACGCTTATAGTAAGCGCATGAGCGAATATTTCTCCTATTTCTCTTGCCATAAAAAAGACGATTTTGCCAAATATGTTAAAATTTATTATACCTTAATTCGGAGACTGCGCGATGAATAAAACTGGTATTAAAACGCTGGGGAAACTCTTTCTTGTGGCATTGCTGGTCTACTTTTTTCTCATAAGCATACAAATGATATCCGTCGCCTTCAAGGGTTTCGGAAAGGGATTTGCAGAGGCGCTTTTGAACACCACTTCAAATCCGTTTATATCCCTTTTCGTAGGGATACTGGCGACCAGTCTTATACAAAGCTCTTCCACGACGACCTCCATAGTCGTGGGAATGGTCTCGTCCGGCGTTATATCCATACCTCACGCCGTGCCGATAATAATGGGCGCGAATATAGGCACCACCGTCACAAATTCAATAGTATCTCTCGGTCATATAACCCACAGAGAAGAATTCAAAAGGGCGCTGGCCGGAGCCACTATACACGATTTTTTCAACATAATGAACGTAGCCATTCTTTTTACCCTTAATTATTTCACGGGCTTTCTTGAAAAACTTTCACTTTTCCTCGCGGAGGAATTCACTCATATCGGCGGGATAAAATTCACAAGTCCCCTGAAAGCAATCACAAAGCCCGTAGTGCACATGATAAAAGATTTTCTGCTTCATACTCTGAACCTTCATCCGAAACTGACATATATTCTAATTCTTATACTGGCCGCTATTTTGACTTTTGCCAGCTTGTTTTTTATTGTCAGATTGATGAAATCCGTTTTCCTGTCCCGGACCGAAGCCATATTCGACAAGCTGCTTGGTTCAAACGCCGTTCTAGCTATAGCCGGCGGAGCACTGATAACAGCGGTAGTGCAAAGCAGTTCCATAACCACTTCGCTGCTGGTGCCTATGGTTGGCGCCGGCCTCCTTTCTCTTGAAATGGCTTTCCCGATAACGATGGGCGCCAATATCGGGACAACCATAACGGCGATTCTGGCATCTTTCGCCACCGGGAATGTTTCCGCAATAGCTATAGCATTTTGCCACTTCCTGTTTAATTTCATCGGGGTATTCATATTCTATCCCATAAAAGTCTTGAGACAACTTCCGCTGGCGGCTGCCAGATGGCTGGCGAATTTAGCATACAAAAACAGACTTTACGCGATAATCTTTGTGGTAACCCAGTTCTTCATACTGCCCATAGCGCTAATTTTTCTATCCAGATTATTTTAAAAGGGAGGAAATATGTTTGAAAATCTGAAAAAAATATGGAGCGGGGACGATTACATAACGAAACTCATGTCAGAATTCAAAGAAATGCTGGAAGACTCCAGTGAAATGTTCATAGACGTTTACGAAATGCTTGTGGAGCATCAGGAAAAGCCAACACTTGAGGACGAGGTTTTTGACCTTGATAAAAGGATAAATCAGCTGGAGAAAGACATAAGGAGAAAAATAGTTCTCCATATCTCGGTCCAGCCGGAAAAAGACGCCACCGCCAATCTTCTCTTTATGAGCGTTGTGAAAGATGCCGAAAGAATAGGCGACTATGGCAAAAATTTATACGGCATCAAACATATACTGGCAAAACCCATAGATAAGGATTTATATCAGAATTATTTCGGCGACATGGACAAAAAAATTATCAATATGTTTGAAGGAACTAAAAAAGCATTTCTGGAATACGACAGGGAAAAAGCCGTGGAATCCTGGAAGATTGAAAGGGAAGTAACCAAGTTGTGTGACAATATAGTGGGAAAAATAGCCAAAAGTGACTTAGACACAAATACGGCGGTAGCTTATACTTTAATAGCGCGATATTACAAAAGGATAGCAGCTCATCTCACCAATATCGCAACCTCGGTGATACTGCCCATAGACGACCTGGATTACTACGATGAAAAAAGAAAGAAAGAGATTAATTAAGGTATTTTGCCGGCCGCTCAGATATTGTCATTATAACTCCTGAAGTTTTACCATGGCGGTTTTTCTTCTGCCCGAGCGGATGAACTCCACTCTCACAATATCGCCGGGACTCTTGCCCTCCAAATAATTCTTCAGTTCCTCGTTGCCGGATATTTTCCGGGTATCGACCTTTACAATTATGTCGCCGTAGTAAATGTCGCCGGAATAGGTCCTGTATGTTCCTTCAAGACCTGCCCTGTCAGCCGCGCTGCCGTTTTGAACTTCAAGTATCATCGCGCCGTTTGCCACATCCAGTTTTTCTCGTAAACTATCCGGAACCAGAATCACTCCGAGCCCCGCCCTGCGAACCTTTCCGTACTTTATAAGCTGCGGAACAACCCTTTTAACCACGTGTATGGGTATGGCAAACCCCACCCCTGCAAAGGCGCCGGAAGGACTGTAAATAAGAGTGGTAACTCCGATGAGCTTCCCGGAAGAATCCAGAAGCGGCCCTCCGGAATTCCCGGGATTTATGGCTGCGTCCGTTTGTATAACGTCATGTATGGTTTTCCCACCTATGGATTTCATGCTCCTTCCCAAAGCGCTTATGACTCCCACGCTCAAGGAATAATCCAAACCGAAAGGATTGCCGATAACCAGAGTTTTTTGCCCTACCAAAAGTTGCCTGTAATTCCCCTTTTCGACAGGAAAAAGAAATCTTTTAGGCGCCTCGACCTTGAGCACTGCAAGGTCATAGTCGGCAGATGCGCCTATCACCTGAGCTTTGTAGTTTTTTTTGTTCGGCAAAGTCACTTCTATTCTGCTGGCCTGGTAAATCACATGAAAATTGGTGACTATGTGCCCCTGCTTGTCCCAGACGAAACCTGTGCCGGCTCCCTGCGGTATTTCGTAAACATAGCCCGAAAACCAATCCCACTGCAAAGCGGCGTTTTTTATGAAAACAACAGACTTTGACCCCTTGTTGAATACTTCTATGGTTTGTCTTTCTTCGGGTAAAAGAGCGACAGTTGTAGATACAAAAAAAGAAAATAAGACTATGCAAAGAAACACTGTTTTCTTCATATTTCCTCCATCAATTATCCAGGCACCTGCATCAAGTCAGTTTCACTTCCAGCGACATTATCGCAGTAAAACCAAGTATCAAATCTAAAATCCCGGGGAAGATTTTTTCTGAAATTAAAACAAAAATCTGCTTTTAAATCCTGCCTCGCCCCCGGAGCGAAAATTACGGTGGGCAAAGTCTGAACGATGAAATCTGCGCCCTTGAAAGTTTCCATAATTACATTTTAGGAAAAATGCGCTTTGAAAGAAACAATGCACTTTCCCGCCTTAAAAGATGGTCTTCACCTGGTTCCCGACATCCGCATTATAACTTACTAACCAACGCAATGTCTGCTTCCAAAAAATTTGTATACTTTCTTGTATGGTGAAACAGCGAAAATACAAGGAAACCGTAAAACAAATAAAGGCACTTGTTGAAGACGAAAATGAAATTATCGCAAATTTAGCGAACATTTCCGCAATCTTAAAACAGAATTTTGATTCTTTTTCCTGGTGCGGTTTCTATATTCGAAAGGGGAAAAAACTTGTTCTTGGTCCCTTTCAGGGCAAGCCGGCATGCATGAAAATAGAAATCGGTAAAGGATTGTGCGGAAAATGCGCCGCCGAAAAACGTTCCATAATCGCGCCCGACGTATCGAAATTTCCCGGATACATATCCTGCGATTCCAAAACGAGGTCTGAAATTGTCATTCCGATAATCAAAAAACGCAAGGTGAAAGGCGTATTGGACATTGACAGCAGAAAATTGAACGCGTTCAATAAGGACGACGAAAAATATCTCACACGACTGGCGGCTTTAATTTCCAAAATTTGGTAAAATGTAATAGGAGATGACAATGAAACATATTATTTTGATTATTGCGCTCTTTCTGATGGCGGCATGTTTTCGCTCGCAAATAATCGCGCCTGGTTCCAAAAATTTTCAACTTGCCAGAGCATCAGATTCCTGCAGGATTCTTGAATCCAGAAAAGTCTACCAGTTATTCGGTCTGGGAGCCATAAATTTCAATAATAACACAACTGCAGTTAGCCTTGAAAATGCGGATAATAACGCGAAAGTAAGATTCACCACTCAAATTTGTTTCAGCGATTATCTAATCGCAATCCTGAGTCTGGGAATAATCGGCTCGCAGACCATCACCACCGAAATCTGCCAATAGTCCCATAAACAAATAGGACGCTTTTCCACAAATAACCAGACAAAGGGCCCTCCACTCCTCTCGTTATCTTTCCTAAACTATAAATATGAAACCACAAAAACTCATTGCCGCTTTACTGCTTATTTTCATCTCAAATTCTTCCCTTTCCTCGCAAAAGTTCAGTTTCGACGGAAATTTAGCGCCTGCACTTTCATTTTCCAAAATTTCGGAAAGGTTGCTTCCGCTTCCGCACCCGCAAAGCGCGCAAACCGCGGAAACCAAATATACCTATTCAGGCATTCCCGCATACGCTTTTTCGGACGAGACGCAGTTCACTCCAATTTTGCTAAACGCCATAAAAAACACGAATTACGCTTTGGACGTCGCTCTCTACAATATAAACATTCCCGCCCTTGCCCGCGCCCTTCTCAGCGCGCGCGAAAGAGGGGTAAAGGTCAGGCTGGTCTTTGACTTAGGACATGTGAAACCTTACATGCGAAAACAGATAAAGTATCTTAAAGACAACAAAATGGACATCCGGGTGATGCGCGGAAAGGGCGGCTCGGGCTCAATGCATAATAAGTACGCGGTTTTTGACGGACAACTTCTCCAAACAGGTTCGGCGAACTGGACATTTACCGCACAAAACAATAACTACGAAAATATGATGTTTACTGCTGATAAAACGATACTTGACGGATATGAAAAAAATTTCGAATGGATGTGGACGCATTCAAAATCAATATACAATCTGGAGGCAAAGTATCCTCCCTTTTCTCCGCCTCCCGCTGACCCGAATCCCTCCGTATATTTCAATGGAAGAATACTTCCCAAATACGCCTTTTCCCCAAGGTCCGGAACTCAAAGCAACATAATAAAGGCAATAAATGCCGCAAGAAAGGAAATAAACGTCGCTATGTTCACCTTCACCTCAAAACCCATATTTCAAGCTCTTGTTCAAGCCGCGCAAAGAGGAGTGAAGGTCAGATTACTTCTTTTTGCCGGTCAAAAATTCCCTTTTTTTTACGAAGCGGTCTCTGCGAAAAATATAACGCTTAAGTTTTCTCCCGGCAGGGTTGAAAGAGGAATGATGCACAATAAATACGCTGTTTTCGACAATAAACTTTTAATTAACGGCGCCTACAACTGGACATTCACGGCGGAAATGAAAAACGCAGAAAATACCATCTTTACCACTAACCCGGTGTATATATCCGGCTATAAAAAGAAATTTGAACAACTGTTTTCTACCGGCTATTATCCATCCTACTGACCAAATCCGCGCTTTCCCTTTTCAGCATCGGATTTCCGCCGTGTCCCGCACTTTCCACTACCATTCGCATTGAGCGCAAATTTGTGCCCACTTCCGCAATGCCGAAAAGAAAAAGGAATTTCGCCACTATCATACCCCGCAGGTTTTCTCAACAACCGAATTTATTCTAACCTGCGGGGTATTCTGCAATCCATTTTTTTATTCCACGCTTTTTTCAAGGTTTTGTCACGGACATCATTTCTTCAATATCTTTTTCCACCGTTCCTATC
>CALEIX010000081.1 GCA_937898825.1 uncultured Elusimicrobia bacterium
AGATAAAAGGCAATTGCGGAGATTATTTATGAATATTAAAAATTTAAGAAAAGACAGAGGTTTCTTTTGTAACTTCTGCGCTTATATTCTTTCGCGCTTTTGCGCTTATACACTTCCGCGCTTTTGCGCTTTTGCGTTCAGTTTTGCGTAATCTGCGATTAGTAGTTTTAGCGTAATCTGCGAATTATCTTGTAACTTTGCAGATTGTTTCCTTTATTTTCCTGGCGGCAAAGCGCCAGCTCAGCGCGCCGCATATGGCACTTATAACCGCAACCCCCGAAGCGCCCGCCTTTATCACCTCAAGAGCATTTTCTTCATTGATTCCGCCTATGCCTATAACAGGCACGGAACTGGCTACCATCTTGATTTTTCTAAGGCCATTTAGACCAAGGGGGTTTGCCGCATCCGCTTTTGAACTGGTGTGAAAGACCGGGCTTGCTGATATATAATCAAGAGGCAGCTGAGCTGCCTGCTTTGCCTGATTTCGCGTTTCAACAGAAAGCCCAATTATACTCCTTTTCCCCAGGATTTTTCTTGCTGCAGAAACACTTATGTCATTCTGTCCTAAATGAACCCCGTCGGCCCCGCATTCCAATGCGACATCAACCCTGTCGTTTATTATCAAAGGCACTTTTTTTCTCTCTAAAATTCTTTTAATGCCTGTTGCCCGCCTTGCATACTCCTTAGCCGAAATGTTTTTCTCCCTTAATTGCACCATGTCGGCAAAATCGGAAATTTCGCCGGCGAATTCTTCATACCTTTCAGGTTTTACAAACTGGTCCCCGAATATTACATAAAGACCGAATCTATGTTTCATACGCTGTCTTGCCATCTAACCGTCCAACCGCTATTTTGGCAGAGCCCTGTCTCCGCCACACAGCATCGGTGGACAGGCTACCGTTCGTTTGGCGGATGTTCTGCGACTATTTTATAAGCAGAGCTCCGCTCTGCGGCTACATTACTTCAGGCTGTTCTCTGCGTCCTTTGCGACTTCAACGCTTTTTGCGGTCTCTGCGTTTCACTTTTTACCCTGTGCTCTCCGCATGAATTTTACCCCGCAGGTTTCTCCGCCAAAACCACATTGAACCCAACCTACGGGGTAAAATTCTTTTGCGTCCTCTGCGCGAGACTCCGGGCCTCGCACTACGACCTCGTTCAATGAACATTATAAACGCTATAAACGCAATAAACGCTCAACGCTATAAACTCTTCACTCTTCACTCTTCACTTTTCATCCTTTATCCTTTATCCTTTATCCTTTATCCTTTATCCTTTATCCCTTATCCCTTATCCTTTATCCTTTATCCTTTATCCTTTATCCTTTATCCTTTATCCTTTCCTGCCGTCCAGCCGTCTTGCCGTCCAGCCGTCTTGCCCCGAATATTACATAAAGACCGAATCTATGTTTCATACCGCGCCCTCTTGAGGATTTCATCCGTATTTATCCTGCTTAGCGCGTCAGTAAAATAGGCGGCAAATGAACCCGGAAAGGAAGATTTTTCCAGAGCCATCTCGCCGGCTAAGCCCATAACAGTCATTCCGGAAACCGCAGCTTCGAACGGCGGACACACGCCGAGAAAAGCGCCGATAATTGCCGTGGCGCAACATCCCATTCCTGTTACCCTGCTCATAAGCGCGCAACCATTACAGACAATCAAAGATTGTTCTCTGGAAAAAACATAATCCTTTTCGCCGCTTATGACAATAGTGCTAACCGTTTTTTCCGCCAAATGTTTGGCACAGCCAGAAGCATTCTCGGTTTTTTCAGAAGAATCAACTCCGCGGGTGGAGGCAGTATCTTCGCACAATGACATTACCTCAGAGGCATTTCCCCTTATAACGGAAGGGGAAATTGACATTATCTTTCTTGAAATTTCTGTTCTGTATTTAGTGGCACCAGAACCCACCGGGTCAAGAATAAAGGGCTTACCTAAACTTCTGGCCTTCCTTGCGGCTTTAACCATGCTCTCTGTCCAGCTCTTGCTCAAAGTTCCGATATTGACAACAAGTGAATCCGCCACGCCTACCATGTCTTCGACCTCTTCAATTGCGTGCGCCATAACAGGAGAGGCCCCGAGAGAAAGAAGACAATTCGCCGTAAAATTCATTACGACATAGTTGGTTATATTGTGAACCAGGGGTCTTTTCTCCCTCAATTTATTCAGGTTAAAACAAACATTTTCAGATACCCTGTCTTTTACTTTTCCCATTATCTCCTCCTTCTCCTTAAAATTCACCCATTCAATTCTGTCGCGAATTATTCTTGTTCGTAATTTCTGCCATGTCTGCGTTCATAACTGATTTGAAATTGCGCATGGCGCAAAATTCTTTCCCGCACATCGAACAAAAATCATCGCTTGATTTATTGTCTTTTTCGCTAATTTTTCTCCCGGCCATTTCCGGAAAAATAGACAACTCAACCTGCTTTTTCCAGTCAAAGGTTCTTCTCGCTATTGACATGGCCAAATCCCTGTCACTCATATTTCTTGCCGTGTCCCATGCATGGGCAGCTATTTTGAAAGCCACAAGCCCTTCCTGAATGTCCTCAAGATTGGGGATAGAAAGATGCTCACTCGGAGTTACTCCGCACAAAAAAGCGGCTCCGCTTCTGGCCGCGATGGCGGCTCCTATCGCGGCGTTTATATGGTCATATCCCAAAGCAATGTCGGTCACAAGAGGGCCCAAAACGTAGAAGGGAGCGTCATGGCAAACCTTAAGCGCTTTTTTTACATTCATTTCAATCTGATTTATAGGAACATGCCCCGGTCCCTCAACCATGACCTGAACTCCGTTTTTGCGACACACCTTCACTAATTCACCCAGAACGCCAAGTTCCGCGAATTGTGCCCTGTCCGAGGCGTCGGCAAGAGCGCCCGGCCTGAGCCCGTCGCCAAGGCTTGCTGTTACATCATACTTCCTGAGTATTTTCAGTATTTTCTCAAAATGCTCGTAGAGAGGATTTTCCCGGTTCTTTGCAGACATCCATCCCGCTATTATGGAACCGCCTCTTGAAACAATTCCGCATACCCTTTTGCCGGCATATTTGATATGTTTTCGCAGAACGCCGGCATGCAATGTCATAAAGTCCACCCCATCCTCAGCCTGTTTGTGAATGGTTTCTATGAGCAATGCGGGAGAGAGCCGCGAAATGCTTCCGGCTTTTTTTAGAGCTTCGTATATGGGCACAGTTCCGACTGGTACAGTAGATACATTTATTACTTTCCTTCTTATAACATCCGCGGCAGGGCCGGTGGATAAATCCATTATTGTATCTGCACCCAGGCTTATCGCCCTTTTTGCTTTTATTACCTCTTCATCGCGGCAAGAAGCCTGCGGGGAGTTTCCAAGATTTATATTCACTTTGACCCGAAGATTTCTTCCGATGCCTATGGGAACAAGTTTTTTATGATTTACGTTGGCCGGCAGCACGGCGCGACCAGATGCTACTTCTTTCAGAAGAAGTCGGGGAGAAATATTTTCTTTCTTTGCGGCTTTTTTTATTTCGGTAGATAAAATATTGTGGCGGGCTTTTTCTAATTGCGTCATTCCTTTCCTCCGCCGGTATTACCCGGTTCAGGTTCAAAGGGTCTCCTATCTTTACGAGACAGGACTCTCAGCCAAAAGGCTCCCCTATATGACCTATAGGGTTATTATAGCATTTTACTCAAGACAAATGCTATAATTTTGGGGGCAAGTAAAGACTTTAAAAGTACGATTAAACGCAAAATAAGGAGAAATGAAATGGTGAAAAAAACACTTATGTTGAGCACCTCTCTGTTTTTGCTTTCAGGACTATCTTACGCTAAAGAAGGAAAAGTAGTGGCAATGGTCAACGGGGTAAAAATAAATCAAAACGAAGTGATTAAAAGGATGGAAAAAAGATATTACGCAGCCACATTAAATGAAATAATAAATGAAACGGTTATCCTTAACGAAGCCAAAAAGCTCGGAATAACAATTAGCAAAAAGGAAGTGGAAGAAAAAGCAAATCAGATAATATCTCAATACGCAAGTTACGAGGATTTCAGGAACAAGACAAAAATGAACCGGAAAGACCTCGAGGAGAAAATCAGAAAAGATCTTTTGCTGCGCAAAACGGTGATAAAAGGCAAAAACATAAAATTCACCAAAAAGCAGCTGAAGGACTTTTTTGACAAAAACAAAAGCGCTCTTCAGGAATCAAAATCGGTGAAACTCAGGCAGATTTTTGTCAAAACAAAAAAGGAAGCGGAGGACGCGCATATAGCGCTTAAAGCGGGAGCGGATTTCGCCAAGTTGTCCCAGCTCAAATCAAGCGACGAAAACCTTAAAAAAAACATGGGAGACCTCGGATATATTAAAAAGGGAATACTGGTTAAGGATATAGAAGATATTGTTTTTAAGTTGAAAAAAGGGGAATTCACCGGGCCAATAAAAGTGACCGGCGGATACACTATACTGAAAGTGGAAGACATAAAGGAACCCAAAGAAATTAAATTCAAAGATGTTAAAAATAAAATAAAACAGTACCTTATTGACCAGGCGGTAAGCAGCAGTCTTCAGAAATATATTATTGAACTTCGCCAAAAAGCAAAAATAGAAATCAAGTAGCTACTTCAGAAAAAAGTAGTATCTGCCCGCCCGTCTTATCCCGGACACCGGATAGGGGGCGGAGGCATTCTTGCCAATGCAGCTAATATAGTCGCAGATGTAAAACCAAAAAAGCAAGAAGGGTTCTCTTGCTTTTTGAAGCGGATTTTTATTTTAATCTTATTTATGGGAATATGGAAAAATGCCTTTAAGCTGCCGAATCCTGGGGACCTGAGTCCTGAGGACCTGTCTCTTATACACATCTGACGCTGCCGACGAATTAGACGGTGTAG
>CALEIX010000082.1 GCA_937898825.1 uncultured Elusimicrobia bacterium
ATAAACTCTATGAACGCACAACGCAATAAACGCTTCACGCTATAAACCCTACGAACGCAATAAACCTTGTCCCCGCGGAAGCGGGGAGCACAACGCAATAAACGCTTAACTCAGCATCTCCCCGTTCAGCAACCACTCGCCTTTGTAGTATGTCTCCTGGGTTTGAGATTTTCTTACAGTTACTTTTTTTACATACGGACGAAAGTTATCCAGCATCTTCTTTTCTTTCTTCACGCTTCTATGACCGGTTATGTCAATGGCTTCCATTTTTATCCAATAATAGCCGTCTTTCCATATTGCATCCGAATTTATCGGCGCCCTGCTTTTTCCGCTCTCGCTTTCCAGCGTATCCCAGCGCGTTTTGAAAAAATCAAAACTCACCACGTCCAAAAGCGGGTACACGCCTCCTTCAACCGCACGCGCTATTTCGCCCTCGGTCGGCTTCCGGTATATCGTCCCATCCTCGCCGGTCACTGTGTTCACCGCGCCCTGCACCGTAACCGGTTCATACATCCATCTGTTTATTCGCGTATATGTGTCACTATTTGCCGCGCGAACATATATCCCGGTAACATTTAAATCCTTGTCCCCACGTATGTCCACGCCAGCCTGCAATATCACGGGATTCGTCCCGGTGTTGTAAATAATATCGCCCTCAAAATTCCTCGCCTGATTGTTCCCGTCTATGTATTTGTATCTCGGCCAAATAATCGGATCCTTCTCATCACGGTGCGCCACGTATCTCAATGGATTCCTTGTCCCGTTATTATAATCCAGATGCAGGTGATTCCCGGAACTTCCGCCGCGCGTAACAAATATCCATTCCCCCTGGGAAACCGTTGTGCTGACTGCTATTAAGGTTCCTCCTGGATCATCAAATACATTATATTCAATTTCATCCGAGAATAGTTGGGTGGATAATGCCTTCCTGGTTATAGTAGAACCATCCACTATTTCACGGAATACTACAATATTTGCCTTGGGGACAGGATTATCTGAATCCGTATTATCAATACTTCCTTTGGCATATCCCTGCACAATCGTTGAACTGTCTTCCATGTGTATATAACGCCAGTTCCCTATCACAATCATTGCATCGGAAGCCCCAACCTTTATCCCGGTAACATCTCCCCCTTCCACCGCATACGCTTTGTTGCCAGTTGTTATCCTGTAGTCTATGCCAACATGAGGATTGCTGTTTGATAATGTTTGCCCGGTGAAATTCCTCGGCCCGTAGTCGGAATTTATCGCCGTATACGTGGTGGTGCTCCTTGTCCCGGGATCGGGCAATACCGCATTTGAATAATTTGCCGAAAAACACAATAATATCAATGTGCAAAATAAAGTCCCCCTGATTTTCATCTCAGCCCCCTTTCCCCTTCTTTATTTATCGTTTCTTCCCTGTATTGTTTTATCAACGCGTCATCGCGGGGTCCGTCATAAACTATCTCGCGCGTTTTTGTATCTAATACATAAAACCTTTGTATTCCTCCCCACCAACGTCTGTATATCTTTCCGTTTTCCTCGTGCTTGGCACATTTCATTTTTATCTTGTAAAGCCAAATCAGATATTGCCCTGTCTTGGAAATGTGCCAACCCCATGAACTTTCCGCTTTGAAATCTGACGAATTTATCTCTTTGTACCATTTTAACTTGTCATTTTTAAAAAAATAAACTTCACTTATTCCATAATAATTCCCACACGGTGCTAACTTTTGGGAATTTCGCCCTCCCATAACCACAAAACATTCTCCCTTTTCACAAAAACCCCGAATTCTTTTAAGTCCTTTAAACTTTTTCAATATCTCTATTTCCCCTTCCAAACCCAGTTTCTTCAATACAACTTTCCCATCCTCTTTCTTCTGCAGTATCAGTATGTAATCGGCCTGCGGCGAAACTGAAAACTGTGTCACATCTTTCAGTTCGTGCACCAACTCACCCCGATTATTATATACTTCATACAGTTTCCGGCTCATCATGCTATATCTTTCTTGTTCCGTCGCTTCTTCAAATTTAAAAAGACTCAATCCATTCCTTAAAGATACCGCCTCCAGAACATTCCTGTCTTTAAATTCTCTTACAAATACTTTGTCCTCGTTTAAGTATAACTCCAATCTACATGTTAACTTTGAACCCACGTCACATCGTTGACACATAATCGTTTCCGTTTGATTTTCAACCCTTATGTAATAATCGGAATTGGGCCAACTATACACTTTTGTAACCATTTTATTTTCATCTGTGCGATATTGCCCTTTTTTAACTTTAACTTGTTCATCAACCTTATATCCGAAATACCACTTCTTTTTTATTTTTTGAACATCAATCTCCTCTTCACCCAGTTTGATTTTCATGTGTTTCGACCCCGTTGACTTTTTAACTTCCACGCCGCTTTTTCGCGCAGACCATCCGGCGCTTGCCGTCAGAAAAAACAAACTTAGCGTTATTATCATTATTATTGTCTTTTTCATATTTTCTCCTTTCCTGCCGTCCAGCCGTCTTGCCGTCCAGCCACGCGGCCTTGCGCTACGGCATGCATTTAAGCACGCCAAGGGCGTGCGGCTACATTACTGTTTTTTCTCCTCACTCTTCACTCCTCACTTTTCACTTTTTATCTTTCATCCTTTACCTGCTGTTTTCCCCAATGATGTAATAACAAAATTCTATAATTTAATTTTTCAAACCCCCAACATTATGAACGCTATAAACCCTACGAACGCAATAAACTCTATGAAC
>CALEIX010000083.1 GCA_937898825.1 uncultured Elusimicrobia bacterium
AGCAATTTTATTTCCATTCACCAGATTATTTCAGACAACTTTGGCCGATTCTTTATTCCGCTGGCATGGTTGATATTTTGGTTGCCGAATATAAGGGCAAGACTTTAAGCGCTTGGATTTTGTTTCATTTTAAGGATCGGTTGTTTTATCCTTATGGCGCCTCGTCTTCAGAGTATCGCCAAATGATGGCATCAAATTTAATCTGCTGGCAGGCAATTCTTTTTGGTAAAAAAATGGGGTTGAAAAAATTTGATCTTTGGGGCGGATTAGGAGCTGATGCTGATGTAAATCATCCTTGGTATGGCTTTCATCGGTTTAAATTGGGCTATGGCCCGGACTTGATTGATTATGTTGGCAGCTGGGATCTTGTTGGCAATAGCCTGCTTTACTCTGGAGTTAAAATTGCCAATAAGCTTCGCTGGCAGTATCTGAATTTGAGAAAAAACCATTTAAATACTTTCAATTTCTCACAATTGAGCCACAAGTTTACAAAAAAAGCCAACAATCCTATCAAGAATTCTCCTTGCCTGTTGTGCTTCAACAAGATTCATATCTATCCCTCTTGGATTAGAAAATGCCTCTTTTATAGCAGGATAAGTTATCTCATGAAAAACTACCAAAACATGAAATTGATTTTTGTCTCCCCCGAAGAATTCAGAATGGAAAACGATATACTGGATTTCCTGAGAAAGCATAACATCTCATCTGAGGAAACGACAGATTTCAGGAGCGCCATAAAAGAAGCGGATGCCATATATATGACCAGGATACAGGACGAACACGACAGGTCAAAGGGGGAATCCGCGAAAATAGATTGCTCCACCTTCCACTTCAAAAAGGAGCATCTCAGTCTAATCAAACCCACCTGCGTTATTATGCATCCCCTGCCAAGAAGATATGAAATAGAGCCAGCGGTTGACGCGGACCCAAGGGCGGTTTATTGGCGGCAGGAGAGAAATGGTATGTGGGCACGCGCCGCTTTAATTTCCTACATTTTCAAAGTAGAAGACAAAATCCATTAACCCCTGCAACCCCGCGGGTTACTGAATTCTACCGAATCAAGAAAAAAGTAACCCGCGGGGTTGCTTAAGGTTAATCTGTTAATGTAGAGGGATTATTAAACATATCCCTCAAGGCGGTGGCGTTGCTCATTTGATTGGTGTAGGTGTTTTCGATACCTGTATTAAAAAAACTTTCCTTGAGATTAATATCATTTTCCCCGTCTATCTTTTTATTAGTATTGAATTTCATCCGGGCGTATATATGATGCGGTTCCACGAATTGAATGACAAGCTTCATCATTTTGTTGTAGCCCAGATTGCCTTTTTTCTTGCCGGCAAAGACTTTTGATAATCTCTTCGCCTGCTCTTTCCAATCCGGCGCCGCTTTTATATAATCAAAATCTTTTATGATTCGCGCCACCTGCCACTTAATGTCTCTCAATGTATCCAGCGGGCTGTCTCTCCCCTCCTCCGGATTATCCAAATCAAGCCACCAGAATTCTCTCTCAAGAATTCTCCTCGCCTTTATATAATCATATTTTATCTTTCCTTTTTCATCTATCCGAAAAAGATGAGCAACCTTGCTTATGACCTTTTTGTCAAAGCCTTCAAGAATATTGAAAAAAGCCTTCATTATCAGTCTGGCGGGAGCGTTTATTATCTCCTGCACCGCCTCTCTCGTAAAAAGGAGCGTAAAGGAGAGAACAGCAGACCTATAAGTCCTGCTTGCGTTGACCGGAACGCCGTCCTCATATTCCACGGGCTTGTTTAGTTCGGGGAAAAGGGAAGAAGTATCAATGGTATAAGCTTCATTTGTTCCCTCCCCTTTCGCTCCGGCATACTTCATAATATCATTCATCTTTTCTATCATCTCTCTGGCATCAGATTCTGAGCGTCTAACCTCGCCGTCGTATCTCTGATAGAGAACCACCGGATTTTCCACCTGTTTTCCGCTCTTTTCATAGTTCACAACATAAACAGTGTCTCTCACGTTGTGCTTGATATACTTTCCAAGAAAGGGAAGGTTAAAGTTGCCGCTTGAGGTATTGCGGGACGCTTGATGAACATGCAGAACCTGCTTCCCATTCAGGGTTTGGTACCTGTCATATCTTATGGTGCTGCCGTTGTGATAAGAAACAATTACCGGAAGCTGTATGTTAAAATTGTGATTGACCGCATTGAAGTGATTGGTGCCGGCAAAATTGGAGTTTGCGCCGAGGCTGTCTTCAGCCACGTTTTCCACATTGTCAATTTGATGCTGACCATCCTCAAGGCCGGATTCACTATCGCTTCCGTTGAATTGTTGTCCCATTTCGATAAGTTTTCTTATCACGCCCAGATCACCCCTCAAAAACTCAACAAGCCTGTCTATCTGAGCGGGGTCTTTGGCATTCAGCAAAAATTCAAGCAACACTTTCTTTCCCCTAACTTTAGACCTTGAAATCCCAAGTTTAAAGGAAAGATATTTGTTAAACTGCTTGGCTACTTCTTTCGCTACAAGTTTTGTCAGGACATTCTCGGCAGGTAAGAATCCTATATCGCCGGCCGAAATGGTCAGGGCGGACACATTTGCGCCGATGCTTTTGAAAGTAGCCCTGTCAAGTCTTACGCGGAGCCGCAGGGTTTTCTCGTTTATCTTGTAAAGCGTGACCGAGGGCTTTTTTTCCTTCGCATATCCAAAAGAAATCCCGACCGAAACCCCCTGATAGGTGCCGCCGATGCTTCCTCCGATACCCACCCTCAATTCTATCGGGAACTTCCATATTTCTCCCGGTTTCATTTTATTTATCCTTCTGGAATTTACCGGGAGTATTGTTTTGACTTTTCGAAGGTCAACAAGCGTCAAAATTTCCTTGCAGTATCTCACCCCGTTGAGCTTTCTCACGACTACGGACGCGCCTTTCATCCTGGCGCTCAGGGAAACGTTGAAAGGCCTGTCGTTAACTTCCAAAATTTCATGCCCTACATTACCGCTGAGTTCAACCCCGACTTCGTCTATCAAAGCTATTTTTTTGTCAGGATACTGCTTTAAATACCTTTTAAACTTTCCTTTAATGCCCGCTACGTTCGCAAGCTCCGCTTTCTGGCTCAATTCTATTCTCGCCGCCTTGCAGACATCTTCAATGACGTCCTTTTTTAAATCCTCCCAAAACTGGATAAATTCATTCGAATTTTCAGCGCTCCCCGCCGGATTGTCAACCATGGAATCGTCTCTGGAGGGAGACGGCGCAGGAGACGGGACATTTCCTTTGGATGCCTGGAGTTCCTCAACGAGGGCAGAAAGATTCTCCCCGCCCGACCCGCTAAAATAGCGCCCTAAATGCTGCGCACCTGAATTTACAGGGAGCGCAAAGAGAAAAAAACCGCCCACCGCAACTTTGTAAATTTTCTTAAACTGTTTCATTCCGCCTCCTGTTTATAAGTAGTTTAGCGGAAATTTTCTTTTCTTATAAGAGGCGTTGGGCCCAAAGCGGCGATGTTTTATTTCCCATCTTAATCTGGGAATTATGTTGCTTTTAAGTAGGACCTTTGGACGGAAACTTTCAAGAGATTTGGAGCGGGCGAGCGGAATCGAACCGCCGTCTCAACCTTGGCAAGGTCGCGTTCTACCATTGAACCACGCCCGCTGACTTTCACATTATACTAAATATTGGCGTTGCGATAATTTGCTAAAATTTTCATATGGCGGGATTCAAACCGAAAATGGGAACCGGGGACAGAGGAAAAACGTCTCTGCTGAACGGCAAAAAGGTGCGCAAGACAGACACAAGAATCAAGGCATTAGCGCTTTTGGACGATTTAAACTGCCATTTGGGTCTGCTGAGAGCGAGCGTTAAAAACGGCAGAAAACTGAAAAGGGAAATTTTGTCCGTTCAAAACAATTTATTTCTCCTCTCAAGCGTCATTGCAGGAGTCGAAGCGGAAAAAGTAATCCGAGAAGAAACAAAAAAAATGGAGGAAGAAATCAAAAAACTCTCGCGTAAAACAAAACACGTAAAAAAATTCCTGATTCCTGGAGAAAAGGTCCCCGAAGCTATGCTTCACATTGCGAGAGCCAAAGCGCGAATCTGCGAAATATCATCGTGGGAGGCACAAGCGCCAGAAGCGGCAGTTTATCTTAACAGACTTTCCGATTATTTCTTCCTGTTATCTGTCCTGAACAACCGGAAAGGATAGTTTCACATTTTCTCCGGGGCCGAGACGCCGAGGAGACCAAGCCCGCTTTTTATGGCGAAGCGCACTCCTTCAATCAACTTCATCCTGATATAAGTTTTTTCGGGATTTTGCGGGTCCAGCACCCTGCAGGTGTCATAAAAAGAATGAAACAATCCCGCAAGTTCCACAAGATAGGAAGTCAGATGGTGAGGCGAAAGGTCTTCGATGCAGGTCTGGAGAATTTTTTCAAACCACAGGACCTTCACCGCCAAGCGCTTTTCCTCGTCACTTAGTTCTACTTCGGCGGGACGAACCATTTTTGCGCCGTCAAGACGCGCCTTTGAGAAAATAGAACATATTCTGGCGTGCACATACTGAACATAATAAACAGGGTTTTCATTGCTTTTCTTCCTGGCCAGTCCTATATCGAAATTCAAATGGGAGTTCGGGCTTCTCATCACGAAAAAGAATCTGCCCGCATCTTTTCCCACTTCCTCCACCAATTCTTTCAAACTGATAAACCGACCCTCTCTTTTGGACATTTTCACTTTTTCACTTTCTTTCTTCAAAAGGACGAGCTGATGTATTATGATGCGGAAATCAATCTCCGGAATCAGCGCCCCAAGCGCCGCTTTCATTCTTGGAACATAACCGTGATGGTCGGCGCCCCAAATATCTATTATATGTTTGAATCCTCTGCTGCTTTTGTTCAAATGATACGCAATGTCGCTCAAAAAATACGTGTTTCTTCCGTCGGATTTTACGAGAACCCTGTCTTTGTCGCCTCGACCCTTGGCTCCTGAACCAAACCACAAGGCACCGTCCTTCTCATAAATCAATTTCTTTCTTTTTATTTTTTCCAAAGTTTTTTTCAGCCAACTTTTTTTATGCAGTTCCGACTCCAAAAACCAGTTGTCAAATTCAACGCCGAAAGCGGCAAGGTCGGTTTTGTGCATTTTTATTATCTTCGAAATTGCAAATTCTGAAAAATCTTTGTTTCCCCACCGGGAGCAATCCTTGCGCGGAAGATTTTTCGCCATTTTCAAAAGATACTCTCCCCGGTACCCGTTTTCAGGGGGTTCTTTTCCTTCAAAGCGCGCCTTCAGCGAAAGCCCCAAAATCTCCACCTGTCTTCCAGCATCATTGACGTAATATTCCCGCGAGACTTTGCAGCCGACAAATTCAAGAATTCTCGCCAGACTGTCGCCTATCGCAGCTGCCCTGCCCGATGCCAGATGCAGCGGGCCGGTGGGGTTTGCAGAGACAAATTCAAGGTTTACCGCCCCGGTGAACGGACTAAGGCAAAAATACTTCTGCTGTTTCTCGTTCAAAGATAGAATTTCCCGAAAACAAAATTCGTCTTTCACGGTGAAATTGACAAAACCCGGAGGCACTGCCTCACAATCACTTATACTGTCGTCTTTTATAAGCAGCGCCGCCTCGCCGGCGATTTCGAGGGGAGATTTTTTCAGGTGCTTTGCAGCGGACATCGGCCAGGCGATGGAATAATTACCCTTTATGTGTGGCGGGGGCAGGGATATTGAAAGGGATTGAATGCCTTGACTTTCCGGAAATTTTTCGCGAAGGATTTTTTTTATCCTATTTTCCAATTCTATCAGCATGTCGTTTCTTTCTCTTCGGCAGCGTTTTTCTCCAGTTTATCCGCCTGCTCCCATAATATATTTTATCAAGGGCATAGAAGAGCCGCGTTTCAGGCTCAAATATATGCACCATCAGTCCCCCGAAGTCCAGGATTTTCCACAATTTACTTTGCTCGCCATCTTTATACAGCGGCAAAACGCCGGTTTTTTTCAGTGCTTTTTTAATTTCCTCTACGATCGCGTTCATATGCGGAGGTGATTCTGTCGAAATTATTATGCTGTAATAGGACAGGGGGGAAACTTTCTCTATATCATAGACTACAATATCCAATCCTTTCCTCCCGTGCGCAACCCTTGCCGCTGTTATGGCCAGATTCCTGAATTTCCCCTTATCATTCATATGGTGTATTTTTTTTTCTTGAGTTTTTCCATCAGAAGGATTTCAGCTTTGTGCTCGATATTTAGCATTGCGGAAGAAAATATGGAGGATATGGTGCTAAAAATGGTGGAGAGATTGTTTTTTTCAAAGTCGTTAAGCTCGGTTCCTGTGGCAAATATTATGTAGCCGAGCGGTTTGTTTTCAGAGCTAAAAAAAGAAATGTAGGAGGAACCGTTCAGCCAGCCGCTTTCTGCCTGTGGTGGTTCATTTAATACGGGTGGATTTTCGCCTATTGCCGCAACCCTGTCGTATTCTTCGTTGAATTGATTGTAAACGCAGGCGCTTGCGCTCCATTTGCCCGGAAGATAGGGAATTATCTCGCCCACTCCCTTTTTGAGAAAGGCAGCGGTGGATTCATGTTC
Source organism: uncultured Elusimicrobia bacterium (assembly GCA_937898825.1). Lineage (GTDB taxonomy): Bacteria > Elusimicrobiota > Elusimicrobia > Elusimicrobiales > UBA9959 > CALEIX01. Next base: position 6,560 of record CALEIX010000083.1, read on the forward strand.
TTTCATTATCAGGCGGCTCAGGTCAAAAAGCATTGTAAGTTCGTTTGAGGTATTATCCAGCCGGCGCAGAACGATCCTTGTAATACCTATAAGAAGCGACGTCCCGCTTTTCGGATTGCTTTCTATGAAATCAAAAAACTTGCTATTGGAAAGTGAATAAAGAGATATATCGGTCCTTGCCCGCGCCTGCGCGCTCCGGGGTTTCTCTTCTATAACCGCCATTTCTCCAAAAAAATCTCCCTTAGAAAGAATGGCAATCTGCTTGAACTCTTTTTCTTCCTCGTCCAGTTTCTTTTCTATAATCACCTCGCCTTCCCCTATTATGTAAAGGGTGTTTCCAACGCTGCCCTCCTTGAAAACAATCTCGCCCTTTTTCAGTGAAATTTTTTCAAAAACCTCAAACAATCCCTTCACGACAGAATCACTGAAGGTGGAAAAAAGCGCGGTTCGCTTCAAATTTTCAACTTCCCTTTCTTCCATATTGCCTCCCTACTGCACTATTCCGCAGAATTTTCTGAAAGTGTGCTCATCGTGCGACTTGGCCACCGCTGTTTCAAAGGATATAAGATTTTGCTTTACGAGCATGGCGAGGGACTTATCCATTGAAATCATTCCAAATTTCGCGCCGGTTTCTATGGCGCTGTATATCATGTGAGTCTTGCCTTCCCTGATTAGATTCGCTATCGCCGGCGTCATTACCATTATTTCTCTGGCGGCGACCCTGCCCTTTCCGTCTTTTCTCGGGAGAAGTATCTGGGAAATGACCGCCTGAAGCGAACTTGCCAGCTGAACCCTCACCTGCGTTTGCTGGTGGGGAGGAAAGACATCTATTATTCTGTCTATCGTGGAGGGAGCATCCTGCGTATGCAGGGTGGCGAAAGTCAGGTGCCCGGTTTCGGCGGCAGTGATGGTGAGCTGTATCGTTTCAAGGTCCCTCATCTCCCCCACCAGAATTACATTCGGGTCTTCCCTCAACGCTGCCCTCAAGGCGTTGTTGAAGGACTTTGTATGCTGCCCCACCTCTCTCTGGCGGATAATGCACGTTTTGGCTTCGTAAGTAAATTCTATCGGGTCCTCTATTGTAAGTATATGTCCCTGCCTCTGCTGGTTCAGCATTTCAAGTATGCAGGCGAGGGTCGTGGTTTTTCCGGAGCCGGTCGGTCCGGTCACAAGAACCAGCCCTTTCGGAAGCTTTGTAAGATTGGTCACACTCGGGGGAAGCCCCAATTGTTCGGACTTTGGTATCACAGAGGGAATAACCCGCATAACCGACTCTATTCCCCTCCTGGCAACCAAAACATTGATTCTGAACCTTGAAACTCCGGAAACGGCGAAAGAACAGTCAAGTTCCCATTCTCTTTCAAACTTCGCTTTCTGATCGTCGTAGAGGATGGAATATATCATAGCCTTTGTGTTTTCCGGCGATAGGGGCGGCAGATTGGGTGCCACGGGTTTTATAGCTCCGTCGTGCCTCATCATGGGGGGTTTCCCCACGCAGATGTGTATATCGCTGGCTCCCTGCGAGACAGCAGATTTAAGCACGCTTACAAGGTCCATAAATCCTCCTTTAGTTTCAGTAATTCGTTTTGGGCAGTCTTTCCGGGATAAAATCTTTTCCCAATATCACGGCGGATTCAGCCAACGAAGAGGAAGAAAGATAATCAAAATAAACCGGCGCCTCTTTCATCATTATTGCTTCTCTGATTTTAAAAGCTGCTTTGAGATTCTTAGCATAGTTTACAATTTTTGTTTTATTTTGGATAGAAGGATAATTCCCATAGTTGACGACGTCTATTCCTTTGCTTCTTAAAAACTTGGTGACTTTATAAGCCGCTCCCTTTTTTCCGGAGCCGTTAAAAACCTCCGTTCGGACAGGAAAGGCGCCCTCTTCTCTCAGACAATTCGCGAGATTTTGGTGCAGAAGATAGAAATTCAGTCTGTCAGCGGCGGTCTTACCAGTGAGACTGAGAAAAACCAGTTTTGACGGGGAACATCCGATAAATTCCTTAAAAATCAAAAAAAAATCGTGCCAGGACAAATCAGTCCTTTGTCGCGATTTTACCTTTGCCGCAAGTTTCATAAGACGCAGCAAACGAGAACCTGTTTTTGAAAACGCAAACTGGGAGAGGGTGTTGGTTTCTGCGCTTTTTAAAGAGATGTGGAAAAAAGGGGCATTTGCAACTCTGAAATTGGCAAGTGCATATTTTTCCATTCTTTTTATTTCTCTTGCCGGGCAAATGTTTGGTCGCGCCCGCTTATTCGCAGTCAAGGCGGTGCTCTTCGGCGGCGAATCACTCCCGCTAAAACTCAGGATGGACACAAAGCGGCTGGAGGGGTAATAAACCAGCATTTTTCCGTCGGGACATGAGACTATGAGGCTCGCCGGTTTTTTTAAGGAAAGTGCAACTGAAAGCGGGGAATAGAGATGCTTTATCATAAGTGAAGATATAAGCGTAAGCAAAACGGCAAACAGGACCTTTTCTATTATTACATATTTTCTTTCCATAATTTCACTGTTTCTGGATGTATCCACATGCCCCGTCTTTTGAAATATTCTATTTTTCTCTTCAAGGTTCTTGCGAACAAATTATTGAAATTGCTTTTATTGACGCGTCCTATTTTGATTTTTCCTGTTTTTCTTCCCGGCTCGTAGAAATCCGCGATAAATACCACTTTATCCAGCAATCTCATGCCTGTGGAAACAGCAGAATGGTATCTTATCGCGTCCAGTATTTCCCTGTCCCTTATCCCGAATCTTTTCTCGGCTATGACAGCCGATGCATAGGAATGAAGAAGAAGAGGCTCTCTGCGGATTATTTCCTTCTTAAGCGGTATGCGGAGCGGCGCTGTGAGCGAAACGATCCTTCTTAAGGGAAGGTCTCTTGCCGCATCGTGCAATAGAGCGGCCGCGGCCGCCTGCGAAGAGTCCATACCTATCTCTGCGCCTATTTTTGCGGCAAGTTTTGCCGCTTTAAAGGAATGCGCAAACCTTGCGCGGCTCATATTCTTCCTGAGCCATGAGCACGCCGAACAGAGATAAAGATTGTTTTTTCTTATATAGGCGAGAACGCCGTGGGGAACCTTGCTCGATGTTGAGGAAAGAATAATCTCTTTTCTTACCTCTGTGGAGGAGGTTCCGCGGAACGTTCTTCTAAGAAACAGGGTTCCCGCTTCTGAATTTTTCCCGCCGAATCCCCTTCGCCTGGCAACGAGAAGATCCGCGTGTTTCATTAGCGCCCGGTAATTCTTCCACTATCGAAAATCCCCGTAACAGTCGGAGCCTATCAGAAAGTATATGGCGCAGCCAGAATACTTTCGCCGAAAATGCCTGATTACCTCGCAGGTGTAGGTCGTTCTCTTGCGCTTAAATTCAAAATCGCTGATTGCGATTTCTCCCTTCCCGGGCTTTAGACTCTTGACCGCAATCTCAATCATTTTCCGCCTCTGGTCAAAGGATGCCCAATGTGCCCTCTTAAAGGGCGATTTCCAACTGGGCAGTATAAAAACCTTTTCAGGCTTTATCTCCCTGACAGCATCTTTCAGAATACTTACATGCTGAAGATGGGGCGGGTCAAAGCTCCCCCCGTAAAGGATAATGGCACCGCGGCAATTTCGATCTCCTGAGACATCCGAAGAGATTGTAGTAACCGCTCTTTCTGACTTGCGTTTTGCTGAAGACATTATCTTTCCTTTTCAAATTTGATACAATTCATTATAACGCATAAATCCAGATTCCGTCAAAAGTGGAAGCGAGATTCACAGGAGCGAAGATTTACTCTGAAAAACTGACAGCGAAAATTTATAGCAATGGCAAATTTATTATACTTAATTTCGCAGGTTTGTCGTCGCATCGATTTTGCAGATAAGTTTTTGCCGCTGAAGTTTTTCTTTTGAGCATTATGAGAAATAACTGTTTTATCTACATAGTAGACGCGCCGGTCTCCGAAAACCTGGACGAAGAGCTGAAAAAGACGTTTGGCGATGAAAGGGCTGTTCATCTTTATAGAGACCTGGTGGGCACTTCGTATAAACTGGCAGCAAATTTCAAGGATGACACCGTGGTTATTTCCTACAAAAGAGCTCCTAAGTATCCCGACCTCACCTGGCTTGACGACAATGACCCGGGTTTTTTGGAACCCAAAACTCAGAACCTCGGGGAAAGAATTTATCACGCTTTCAGGTGGGGATTCAACGACGGAGCACAGAAAGCGCTTATGCTCTTCACTAATGTGCCGAGAATAGAAACAGAGTGGATTAAACGAGCGATTAATTACATTTCCCCCGGGCGAATAGTTCTCGGACCAGCCGGAGAAAAGCCCTATCTGCTCGGGTTGTGCCTTGAAAACATAGCCGTTTTGAAAGAGATAAACTTCAACGCTGTCGATTTAGTAGATAACATACTCGAGCGGGCGAGAAGAAACCGCATCGAAGTAGACTTGCTTCCGGAAAGTTTCGCTGTCAAAGATGAGGAAAGTTTAAGAAAATGGCTTGAAAGCAAAGAAGACAATATTTCCCTGTTTGCCCGGGAAGAGGTAAAAGAGCATAAAAAGAAGGGTAAGCGTCAGAGCCATCGCGAAGAATTTCACCGCTAACAGGCATTCTTCCTTTTCAAACTTTCAATTTGTTTTCGGAGGGGTCGGTGAACAAGCATGAAAAAATTTTTGAAGAAATTTTTGGAGCCGCCCGGAGCATTCAGAC
>CALEIX010000084.1 GCA_937898825.1 uncultured Elusimicrobia bacterium
CATTTTGACCCCTGACATTTCTATTTGCCGCAACCATGACATTTTAAAAAAATTTCTACATTGTGCGCGTTCGCTCATTAGAAATGTCTCCGCCTGTTATGCCCGCCAAGGGCAGGCACTACATTTTTATTTTTGGCGCGCCCCGTTAGAAGTCCCGACAGGGACAGTCCGCCTTAGGCGGACTTACTTCTAACGGGGCGAGCAGCTACATTACTGTTTTTTTCTCTTCACTCCTCACTCTTCACCCTTCGTCCCTCATCCTTTATCCTTTATCCTTTATCCTTTATCCCTTATCCTTTATCCTTTATCCTTTATCCTTTATCCTTTATCCCTTATCCTTTATCCTTTATCCCTTATCCTTTCCAACCGTCCAGCCGCTATTTTCACAGAGCCCTGTCTCCGCCACTACCCTCCATTACTACTTTGGAGGGCAGGCTGCTTCGGCGGACAGGTCCGCCACACAGCATCGGCGGACAGGTCCGCCTGAGGGGACAGACGCAGTGACATTCTTAAATGAACTAATACGATCTGTAAAAAGAGCGGTTTTTTAAGTGGTTGAAATATTTATTCCTCAGGAATCTTGCCAGGTGAAAATGGGGATAATTTGCGACTTGCGCCATATTTCGGAACTTTCCATGCAAAGGTAAATCTTTTTTTTATTTATTCCGCATTTGCCAAGGAGTTTAATCATTTTTCTGTATATTTCAATCCGTATAAAATCGGGATATCTAAGTTTTCCGTCAAATCCCAGAATCATTTCCTCGTCAAGAATGTTATTTTGCGGAAACCTATTTTCTATGACAGTCTTCAAATCGCGTTTGAATCTTAAAGTGCCAAGACTTATCCATTTTACTTTTTCCGGTTTTATCTCCGAAAAAAGCATTTCTATGGTTCTTGAATAATCCTTTTCCCAGCCCGAATAATATATTATGGGGTCGAAATGAAAAGCCAGAGGGTATCTTGCCTGTTGGCATTTCGCTGCGCTTTGAATTCTTTGCCGAAGGCTTGCCGAGTAAATTTCGTTTTTGTCCACTACGTTCTGGGGATTGATGGACCAGGCAATTACAATATTATCCGAAGACTTTTCGTTTAAAAGATTGTCAATGTTTGATGTTTTCGTTTTAAACTCGAATAATACGTTTTTTCGCTCGGAGAAAAATTTGATTAAATTCTTTGAAAATCCGCTTATATGGTCCAGTGCAAGAGAATCGGTAAACTCTCCGGTCCCTATTCTAAAAACTTTGTTTGAGGCCCGGATTTGTGAAGAGATGCGGTGCAGAAATTCATCTATATTTGTGGGTAAAATTATACCGGCGAAATTCTGGTATTCCTGCAGATAGCAGTATCTGTCTCTTATACACATCTCCGAGCCCACGAGACCTCTCTACATCTCGTATGCCGTCTTCTGCTTGAA
>CALEIX010000085.1 GCA_937898825.1 uncultured Elusimicrobia bacterium
TTTTTTCAAGCAGAAGACGGCATACGAGATGTAGAGAGGTCTCGTGGGCTCGGAGATGTGTATAAGAGACAGTGCCGCCACGAAAGGAATATGCATCCTCATATTTGAAAGGAATGATTTCCTGTCCTCCCGCGTTAACATATCCATAGTTTCCTCTTTTTTTCGCCAGAGCAAAACCTTCGCTGAATTTCCAGACTCTGTCATATTTTGGCGGAATAACCTCTCTGCCGGATTCGTCTACAAACCCCCACTTTCCGTCCAGCTCAAAATGCGCAAGGCCCTGAGAAAAATGGTAAAGTTTGTCATATTTTACCGGAACAATTTCTTTGCCCGACTTGCCGACAAATCCCCATTTTCCGTTTTTAGCGACGGGAGCAAAACCGTTTTTGAAACACCTGACAGTATCATAAATTGGCGGGACAATTTGAACGCCGTTCCTGTTTATAAACCCCCACTTCCCATTTACCTGAACAGCCGCAAATCCTTCGTAAAACGAATCCTCCTCACTATACTTTGGATTTACAACAAAAGTTCCTTCTTCGTTAATAAATCCCCATTTATTTTTAATTCTGGCGGCGGCGCGTCCCTCCGAAAAGGGCATGACCCGGTCGTATCTTCCCTTTATTGCCGGGGAACCGTCAGAAAGGCAAAATGTTGGTTTTTGAACAATACATCTAATCAACGGGTTTTGCGGATTTGGCAAAGGTTTTTCAGTCTCAGCGAAAGATAAAAGCGGCGGTATAGCCAGAAGAAAATAAAAACACAAGTATATTTTCAAATTTTTTTCCACTTGAAATCGTTTTTTTAACCGTCGGTCATTTCCGGCGTTTCGCCCGAAACGGCAAAAAAGCGGCGCCGCGCGCGACTTGAGAAAACCAGATCATTACTTCCTATTGCTCACGAATTTAACCGCCTCCTCCACAACATCCAATCCTTCGTTTAATTGTTCGTCGGTTATGACAAGCGGTATCAAAAGGCGAATGACGTTCCTGTTTAATCCGGCGCCCGCAAGAATAACCCCGTTTTTCAGAGCGCGGGCTATGACTTTCTGACACGTCTGCGTATCCGGCTGCCAGGTTTTCTCATCTTTTATAAACTCAAGAAGCACGCTGTCCTCTTCGTCGTCTCCAACCGGCGTCTCCAAAGAAACAATTGCCTGAGAAATCTTTTTTATGTGATGAATCTTTGAAACATTTACTCCCATTTCAGCTGCAATCTCTTCGGGCAGAGGCTCTCTGCCCAGTTCTTGCAAAAGGCGTCGTCTTGTTTGGGTATATTTTGAAATAGTTTCTACCATATGGACAGGAATTCTAATAGTTCTTGCCTGGTCTGCTAAAGCCCGAGTAATTGCCCTGTCTCTTATACACATCTCCGAGCCCACGAGACCTCTCTACATCTCGTATGCCGTCTTCTGCTTGAAAAA
>CALEIX010000086.1 GCA_937898825.1 uncultured Elusimicrobia bacterium
GGCAATGCCATTCATTACGCCCCACTTGTTTATCTCGTGCGGTGTCGCTTCGCGCTTCCAAGCGAGATACGCCAGTAGCTTGCGATGGCTTTTGTCTAACATCTCCCTCTCCCCTTAAAAAGGCAGATTATCATCTTGGTAGCCGCCGAAATCTTCTTCAGCTGGTTCTTCGGTCTGTGGCTTGTCAATAGCTTCAAACTCCGGATCGCCTTGCACCGCTGCGGAGATCTGCGCAAGTTCATCATCGCTCGGAAATACGTCCTTGCGCACAAGATAATCAAACATTGCCTTTGCGCCGTTTGTAATCGAATAACCCGTCGACTGTCCCTCCTGAAGCGCTTCGCTCGGTAAAGCTCGTTGCGCGAGGTATGATGCCAGGGTGCAATAACGCCACGCTTTCGATATATCCCCGCACGTGCGCCCGCAGAAATGCTGTGTGGTTTGCTCTTGTATCGTATCGACCTGTTTAATCGATACGAGGTCGTAGAAGCCGGTTTCCTCGTTCTGGGTGATTTCTATTTCAACGTTCGCGCCTTCAGGTATTGTTTTAGACATCCCCCGAAAATCTGAAATAATGCGTTCTTTGCCTTTGTTCACATAATGCAACTTTGTATAACTTTTTCCCTTTTTCGTTTTTGCCTCTTCTTTTTTATCTAAGACCGTCGATACTATTAAGTTTCCCATTTCTTATTCCCCTATTTCAATTTTTCAACGCGTGCGCGCAATATTTCCAGTCCCAGCATCAACTTAGCAAGACTTTGTAAATGCATATCCCCTGTATGCCTTAAGCGAATAACGGTACGTTCAAGCATTGTAACGCGCTCGCGTAATTTATTCAACTCCAGCGTTAATTCCGCAATTTCAATCATCTTGTCTCCCCTTTCAAACATTTCAACTATCCGGAAAAACCGGACAGTTGCCCTAAAATTCCGGCTGTCCGCACGGCCGAGCGCTCCGGTGCACGAACGTCGTCGCCGGATCCGTCGTTATCCATTCTTTAAGTTGCGCGACCTGGCGCTCAAGGGCGCTTATTCTATCCGCTTGGCGCTCCACCATTAGGGTGAGCTCTGCCACGCCGCGCAAGAGTACTTCTTTTTCGCTCATTCTGTGCCCTCCTTTTTGCTTGATTATTTACATCGAAACGGTTAATTCTTTTTACTCTTTTGCGCGATATTGTCAATAATTTTTCCTCTATACTTTTGCCTAAGTGTCGGGGTTTCTATTCCATTATCCTTAAACAAACCCGCTTGCTTTACGTATGTCGAACGCTTACCTATTAGCGGCAATATCTCTAATTACTCAGTCCATATAGACGGCCTGCCTTGTGGTTGTTCTGTCTTTTTAGTTCGCGTAGTTCGGCGGCCTCTTTTTTATTTCTTTTTTCCCGTTCTTTTTCTTCTTTAAGAAGTTCTTCGACCGCTTCCTTTTCATCCTCCAGGAATTCTTTGGCGTTGGCGTCATTAAAAAGATGGTCAAGGTCGTAAAAGGTGGTTGCCTCGCCATAAAGACCGGTATGATGCCATTCTGTGGGTACGCATCTTTTGCGCAAAAGAATTTCCCGCGCAACCTTGCGCGTGAGCTTAATATTTATCTTCGCAGCCATCTTGCAGAGCTGAGGAACGGCCTTGGTAAGCGGTAAGCAATTACGCTCAGCCGCTTCAATAGCCCGGTCGCTGCTGCCTTGGCCTCGCCTCAAATATTCCATCATTTTCTTCCCCTCCTCAATAAGACGAGGCGCGCAGCGGGAACCATCTCGGCCAGAGATAGATGTGGACTGCGCGCCCTTCGTCTTTTTTGGTTTCAGTTTTTTTTGTTCTGGCCATCTGGTTCCCTTTCTTTTTTCTCTGCCTTAATTATACACTATGTTTCTCCTATGTCAACAAAAAAAATAATTTTTTTCAAAAAAAATTTCGCGCGAAAAGGCGCGTTTTAAGCGCGAGTTTTTCCCAAAATTTCGCATGTCCCGACCACGCGAACCACAATATATGGTGGTCGGACTGGGTATATATACCATATGTTGTGGTTTTGTCTCAAAAATACACGATTTTTGGTCGATATATGTATCGACTTTCGATTTTTAGCGGCTTATATCGCGCCTGTGCGCGCCAAAAAAGGACGTATCCGGGAAATTTTCAAATAAAGGTATAAGCGCTCGAAATCCCGGAGGGGTATCAAGGTATGCCTGGAGTCGTTTGAACGTATCCACGCGTTTCCTGTAATGCGAGACAACAAGCTATCGAGCGCCGACATATTCCCGGAGCCGTGCCGAATCGCTTGACACGCCGCTGATAATAGCGGCCTCGGCCTCGCGGCAGAGAGCTGCAAGTTCGTCGATGGATTTGACCAGCCCTTTGCGCACGGAACGTTTCAGGATGCGGTTGTGCAGTTCGCGCAGTGCGTTGCCTGCGTCGGTATGCTATGTCTCGGTGTAACCGTTATCTTTTTCCCGGACAATCCAGTTACTTTTATCCGCTCCGAGTTCGTACACTACTCCGCGCACTTCGCAAACGCGGAAAAAGGCTATTTCTTTTTTCCCCTTAGCCATTAGAATCCCTCCATTCTATTCTGTGCTATTGCTGGATACGTTTCCAGCCCCTTTGTCGATGGAGAGTATATCAAAATCTTAAAAGCGTGTCAAGAAGAAAATTCAAGAAAAACGAGTCCCCGCCAGGCGGCATGACAGGGGGGCACTGCGGGAAAACCCAGCGGGGAATTCGCTTGCAACATCAAGGCGAGGAGGGGTCGCCTTGTTTGGCTATTTCTTTTTTCCAGTCATAATACAAATCGCGAATTTCGTTTGCAACATCTAAATCCCTTTGCACCTCTTGCGCAATCAGCTTAACATCATAAGTTCCAAACGGTTTTCTTTTTTCGCTTTTCGCTATTTCGGCGGCTGATTTGATGCGCTCGATAGTTTCAAATCCCTGCACGGCGGTTTTCTTAATCAGTTTTTTAGCTTTGCGTAAACGCCGTATCAATTCCGCAAGCACACCCAAACCGCTTGCCTTGAGTCCAAGATTAAGCCCATCCCAAGGCAATTCACTACGTTCATTTTCT
>CALEIX010000087.1 GCA_937898825.1 uncultured Elusimicrobia bacterium
TGATACGGCGACCACCGAGATCTACACCGTCTAATTCGTCGGCAGCGTCAGATGTGTATAAGAGACAGGGATAAGGGATAAAGGATAAGGGATTGCGGGCAATTGAAAACCCTTGACACGTCAAGGGTTTACCCCTTGACAAAGCAGAATAATCTGCTATAATATAATAGAAAGTTAATAAACTTGCAATAGCCGTTTTATACGATAATAGCAAACCCGCTTAAAGGCGGGGGCGCAAAGTCAGATCCGCAATAAGGCGGAGGTCAGACTGCCGAATATAATGAAACGAAAAATATATTGTTTGTCGTATGCTGTCCCGTCGGAAAACTGTCTGAAAAAAGGCAGAGTATCCGCGCGCACAGAGCAAGAAAAAGCGGATACTTTTCCGGGCGGGTTTTTTAATTTTGCAAAAAAATCAAAAATTTCCTTTCTCCTGTTTTTTGTTTTGATTTCATTTTCTTTTTCTCTTTTTTCTTTCGCGCAGAGCGGCGGTCTGCCGGGGCAGTTCCTTGCTTATGGCGTTGGTGCGCGCGCTCTGGGGATGGGAGGCGCTTTTTTTGCTGTGGCGGACGACGCCAGCGCGAGTTATTGGAATCCGGCGGGTCTTGTCTTTCTTGAGAAGAAAGAATTTTCTTTTATGCAGGCTAAAATGTTCGCAGACACTTCTTTTAATTTTTATACCTATGCTTATCCTACCTCCACCAAAGGCACTCTCGCTTTAAGTATGGTCCAGATGGAAACAGGTGGGTTTGAGAAGGTTTCCATAACGGCGAATCCAGCGGGGGATGAAATAATAGATATACAAACTTTGGGAACATTTAGCGCCACGCAACGCGCCATATCTCTTTCATGGGGGAGAAAGGTTTCTAATAAACTCTCCTTTGGTTTTTCCGTAAAAAATCTCCAGAGAACCCTGGATACGTCCGTAGATTCTTTTAATATTATAGACATAGCGATGCTTCAGCAGTTTTCGCCGTTTTACAGAATGGCGGTCGGCGTTCAAAATGTGTTCAGCATGAAATCCGGGGATACGGATGATGATTTGCCCCTCACCTTTAAATTGGGACAGGCGATAAGCCTTTTTAAGGGTTCCTTGACCTTCGGTCTTGATTTTATAAAGCCGCAAAAAGCCGACACGAACTGGAGATTTGGTGGAGAGTACTGGCTTCTGTATTGGGCGTCGTTGAGATTCGGAGTTATGGGAACGCCAGCTATACAGGAGACTGATTTCGGCGTCGGAATAAAATACAGGAACTTTAGTTTTGATGTGTCTCAAGGTATTCACGCGCTTGAAAATATCACCAGATTTTCTGTTTCTTTTAAAATGGGTGCCTCCAAAAAAGCTGATAAGCAAAGGCGGGTGCGCGCTTTGATAAGACAGGCAATGGCTTATTTTAAAGCCGGGTATTTCTCAAAGGCAATGGCAAGACTCAGGGCAGCCATGGACGCAGATCCCGGAAATATGAAGATACAAAAAATGATAACCAGACTTCAAAATGCCATAGATTTTGTTCCCAATGCCACAGGCAGCGAAGAGGTCCCGGCTCTTACAAGGAGAGGAATTATTGCTTATGTGGACGGCACCAATCTCAGCAACGCGGTGAGCCTGCTCAGGCATGCTTTCAACAAGAATCCCACGAATGACAGGTTGCTGTCTCTTTTAAATATGGTTGAAAAAGAGGCAAATGTAAGCGAACTTACCAGAAAGCCGGAGGGACCCCAGATATTTACTTATATAGACCAAAAAACATATGATGCCAGACAGGCAATCTATGAAGGAAAATACGACCTTGCCATGAGAAGAGCACAGGATATTTTGGAACTTGAGCCCAATAATGAAACGGCCCTTGAAATTCTGGGAAGCGCGTTCTATCTTATGGACCAGCCGCAGAAGGCGAAAGTCATGTGGGAAAAGGTGCTTGAAATCAATCCCAACAACAAGATTGTCAAAAGATTTTTACAGCAGGTTAGGTAATTTGCAAGAGTTAACAGCGGAACGGCCAAAAATGCAGCGGGGCAGATAAGCCCCGCTGCAGCATATTGACCGCCGGGATTAAAATATTTGTGTAATGTTTTCGTAATATGCCGCAGGTAAAATTATAGTTATGATAAAAAGATTAGTTATCTTTTTTACTTTTATTCCTTTTCTTTCCTGTTGGCTTTTTCCCCAGTCGGTTGAGGTTTCGGTGTTGGAGAAACAGGATTTGTTCAGGAAGGAGGTAGAAAAAAAGATAAAGAATGAGATATTGGACCCGATTCTTGGAATAAACAGAGCCTTTGTTTTCGCCGATGTCCAGTTTGATGTCATAACCAAGAAATCCAGGGAAGGTAAATTGATGGAGGGTGCCCTTCAAAAATACAAGGAAAAGGGACAGCAAAGCAAATCTCCTCTCGATGATTATCTTTTACCCGGGGTTCCCAAGCCTAAATCCATAACTCAGGAAGAAAAACCGGAAATTGCCCAGGGCACGGGCTCCAAGCCTGTCTCTTAT
>CALEIX010000088.1 GCA_937898825.1 uncultured Elusimicrobia bacterium
CAAGAAAAGAAAAAATGGAAGAAATCTTTCCCGCGCTTCTCGAGGAGATAAAAGAAAAAGTCTCTGAAAAATATCCGGACATTGAAAATTCATCTTTTCAGACAGAAAGCGTTTTTAAGGAGATGATATACGCAGAATCCAGAAGAAAGGTCATTGAGAGGCAAACCAGAATTGACGGAAGAAAGTACCATGAAATAAGACCCATATCAATCCAGGTGGGAATACTGCCGCGAACGCATGGTTCAGCTCTTTTCACGCGCGGACAGACTCAAACAATAGCCACCAGCACTCTGGGCACTCAACAGGATATGCAAATAATGGACGATTTGGAGGGAAAAACAAAAGAAAGATTTCTTCTCCATTACAATTTTCCCGGTTTCTCCACCGGGGAGGTCCGCCCGGACAGAGGTCCAAGCCGCAGAGAAATCGGGCATGGAGCTCTCGCCAAAAGGGCATTAAAACCACTCCTACCACCCGAAGAAGATTTTCCTTATACAATAAGGATTGTTTCGGATATTCTTGAATCAAACGGCTCCTCTTCCATGGCCACTGTTTGCGGAGGTTCTCTTGCCCTTTTTGACGCCGGCGTGCCTATGAAAACCGCCTGTGCGGGAATAGCCATGGGACTCATAAAAGAAGGCGACAAATACGCCATTCTTTCGGATATCGCGGGATTTGAAGACCATTTCGGAGATATGGATTTCAAACTCGCCGGAACAAGAAACGGAATAACAGCGTTTCAAATGGACGTTAAACTTGAAGAGGGAGTGCCTTTGCACATACTTAAAAAGGCGATTGAACAGGCATCCGAAGGAAGAAACTACATTCTTAATTTGATGGAAAAGGAAATCCCGGCTCCACGGAAGGAAATTTCCCAATTCGCTCCTCAAATAGTAAAGGTTAACCTGCCGAAGGATAAAATCGGTTCATTTATAGGTCCGGGAGGGAAAAACATAAAATCTATTATAGAAAAAACCGGGGCGGAAATAGAGATAGATGACGACGGTTCCGTGTTTATATCAAGCCCGGAGAAGAAAAGCATTGAACAAGCCAGAAAAATAGTGGAAGGATACGCAAAGGAAGTGAAGGTCGGAGAAGTTTACACCGGCACCGTTACGGGGATAGTTGATTTCGGAGCCTTTGTGGAAATACTTCCCGGAAAGGAAGGACTGTTGCATATTTCTGAGATAGCCCGCAATCGGATAAAAAAGGTGGAGGATGTGCTCAAAGAAGGAGATGAAATAAAGGTAAAGGTAATCAGTATGGACAATAACGGAAGGTTTAAACTTTCCAGAAAGGCGGTTCTTTGAATTACCGGGTGAAAAAGTAAACTCTTTCCAGCGAAGAAAGACATTAGTTTTATCAATTAGGAGAGAATATGAAAAAGCACAAAAAGAGAAAAATATCGCAAACAGACGACCCCATTTTTGAAGAAGTCAAGCGGTTTTATGAGTTCATGAATTCGAACAAATTAAGCACCCTTGAGTTTTCAAAAGAGGATTTATACATAAAAATGGTAAGGAAAGGCTCCCAGCCGCAGGTGCAAACGAGCCTTGTTCCGGTGTTTGCGCCGGGCGACTCCGACAAAGCAAACGCTTCTCAGGCATCTTCAGCCGCATCTTCTGGCGCCCCGTCATCTCCAACCCAGACAAAAGTAGCGGGCAAAACGATAAAGGCGCCTATGTCCGGCATATTTTACAGAGCGCCAAGCCCTTCAAGCCCTCCATATGTGAGAGAAGGCGACCATGTAAAGAAGGGGCAGATTCTCTGCATAATAGAAGCAATGAAGGTTTTTAACGAAATAAAGTGCGAGAGAGATTGTCAAATAATACAGGTGCTGGTTGAAAACGGAAAACCCATACAAATAAATCAGGACGTATTTCTCGTAAAGGAAAAATAAAATGGCGGGTGATTTTTCCCTTGAAGTAGGCGAAGCTGCCCGAAAAATAGAGTCCCACCTGGCAAAGAAAGGCGAGGAATCGGCCTGGAATCTAAAACTTAAATTCCGCTTTTCAAGTTCCCTTATGTATATGGCGATAGGTTCACTTTTAAGTCAGGACAAAATCGAAATTCGCCCTCATAAATTAACCTATGCGCTAAAAAAGAAAACAAACAAGTGAATGCAGTGGTTTCAAGAAGAAAAAATAAATTTCATCTCGCGAAAAGAGCCTCGAAAAAAGGAGGCCTGAGATACGCTTTATATTGGATTTTCTCATTTTCTTTGACCCTCTGGTTTTCGTGGGTTATATATTCGAAAAATCCCGGGGGGATTTTAAGCGGCAAGTTGTCTGACTTCTTCCAGGCCTTTCTCGGTCAGGCCGAATATTTGTTCCCGGTCCTGTTTTTGTACGGGCTGATAGCCATTTTGTCAAAAATCAAAAAGCCACATAAAGGCGTGATAACCTTGCTTGCCTCCTCCTTTATGATTCTTGCTTCTGTGTCTTGCCTGCTCAATTTGGGCGAAAAACACATAAGTTCCGTTTTGAACGGCGGTTGGCTCGGCAATTTTACCCAGGAAGTTTTGTCAAACGTCTTCGGGGAAGCTGGAGTGGCCATTTTTGCTGCCGCTTTATTCATGGCCGGGTTTCAGCTTCTTTTCAAAATATCCTGGCGCAATTTTTTCCGAAAATTTCTTAAGATTGTGGTAAACGACTATCGAGATTGGTTAAACGCAAGGCGCGAGTTAAAAATAAGAATCTCGCAGCTTGGCAGCAAGAAAAACGAATATCCCCAATTAAAGCCCGTTTTGGAGGGTGGAACATTCACCAGCAACGAAAACGGCGTTAATAAAAGCGAAACGCTTCC
>CALEIX010000089.1 GCA_937898825.1 uncultured Elusimicrobia bacterium
TTACAAATACATCCGCCATTTTCCTCTTTTCAGCATCTTTTAGATAAAATTTTAGCCCGTGTATCTCTAACGGGGCGGCTACATTACTGTTTTTTCTCTTCACTTTTCACTCCTCACTTCGTTCTTTCGCACTTCCGCGCTTCCGCGCTTCTTTTGCGTCCTTTATAGGCAGAGCTGTCGCTCTGCAGCTACAACTAACTCCTGACTCTTGACTCCTGACTTCCGACTTACTACTTGTGCTCTTACGCTCTTGCGCTCAATAGAAATTTAATTCTCGCGTGTCACCAGGAGTTTTTAAGCTTGCCTACTTTCTCTTCCACTTTCTTAAGAATTTCGCAGTTTTTGACAACTTCCTTCATGGCATTATGGTCCGGGAACAAAGGTCTGTCTTCTTCCAAATGCTTTACGATCCCGCGCACAGCCGCCCTGGCCGTTTTTGTTCCTTCACCAAATTTGAATTTTCTGAAATCAAGCGCCTGAGCGGCCGCTATAAACTCAATTGCCAGAACTCCATAGGCATTGTCAAGAATCTGTTCGGTTTTAAGAGCCGCATTCATTCCCATACTCACAAAATCCTCCTGGTCAGCGGCCGCAGGTATTGATTGCACGCAGGAAGGCATACTCAGGATGCGCTGCTCAACTATCATCATATCGGCAGTGTATTGACTCAGCATTAATCCCGAAAACATTCCCGCGCCTTTTGTCAAAAAAGCGGGCAGTCCCACGCTCAAAGCAGGATTAAGCAGACGGTTAAGCCGGCGCTCGGACAAAACACTCACCATTGTCAACCCCGCTCCGACCATATCCAGAGGCATACTTATCGGCGTACCCTGAAAATTGGCTCCCGTCAAAACCGTATTGCTGTCGGGAAGAAATATCGGGTTATCGGCAACCCCGTTCAGCTCGGTTTCAAACTGTTTGCGCGCGTAAGATAAATGGTCCCTCAAACTTCCTATAACCTGAGGCGTGGAGCGCATGGAATAGGCGTCTTGAACCTTAACTTTAAATTTTCCGGTAACAAGGTCTGAGCCCGCAATTACAGAGCGTATATTTTCCGCGGAGGTTATCGCTCCTTTAAATCCTCTGAGTTTGTGAAGCCTGGCATCGTAGGGTTTCATATTTGCCATAAGCGCCTCAAGAGTCATGGCTGCCGCTATTTCAGCCTGTTTCACCCAATGCTCGGCGTCATAAAGTTGAAGACATCCCATGCCGGTGATAAGATTTGAGCCGTTTATCGCCGCAAGACCGTCTCTTGCTTTAAGACCGGGAACCGCTATGCCGGCTTTTCTCATCGCTATTTTCGTCGGCATTCTTTTGCCCTTATAAAAGCACTCTCCCTCTCCTAAAAGCGAAAGAGCTATCTGGCTCATCGGAGACAGATCTCCACACGCACCGACACTGCCCTTTCTGCAGACAACCGGAGTGATGCCCCTGTTCAGCATATCGATGTAAGTTCGGGTTATTTCAGGCCTGCACCCCGAATGTCCTTTGGCATGAACATTCACCCTGCTAAGCATGGCCGCTCTTATATGTTCAATCGGGCATGGTTCGCCGATGCCCGCCGAATGATTGTAAATAAGGTATCTCTGAAAATCCCTGACTTGTCGGTCAGACAAGACCACTTCGGAAAATTCACCTATGCCTGTATTGACCCCGTACATAATTTCCCTGGCCTTTATTTTCTTTTCAAGCATACCGCGGCATTTTTTAATGCGCCGCAAGGCATCCGAGCTCAATTCCACCTTCTCGCCGTGCCTCGCCACTCTCACCACATCTTCTATTTTAAGAGAATTTCCGTTCACTTTGATTGTCATAATTTCTCTCCAGCGCAAATTTGTTTTTCAATATTTTATCAAAAATAGACTTTTTTATCAGGTCGCGCTCCTACCGAACCTTCCATATTAGAACTATGATACCTCCCGCATTTAATGCGTGTCCGCCACTACCCTCCATTACTACTTTGGAGGGCAGGCTGCTTTGGCGGGGACGAATCCGCTACCAGTTTGATTGCGTGGCGAAACTGGCAAGCAGGCAAAACACGCAGCCAGATTTACAAGACTCTACTCAATATAATTTTCAATAATCCAGTGCGATACTCTTCCGTAAATCTCTTTTCGGATATTTTGAGTTTCATCCTTATTTTTAACAAGTTTTCAACCTTCCAGTTTTTGGGTGAGAGGGTTAGGTCCAGCATCTTAATATGGTGAATTATAAATATCCAAGCAAAAACAAAGGCACTTTTAACTTATCGTCAATAACATCGCCGTGCGCAAACATTATTTTGTCATAACCTTTAAAATCCTTAAACTGTTTTCTTCCCTTGCCTTTTCCCCCGACTTCTACAACAAATTTTCTATCGCTTTCTTGAATAAAAAAATCGGGAGTTTTCGCGCCCCTTGGAGATTTAAGGTAAAACACATCATATCCACGCATTCTCAGGCACTCAACGGCAAAATCCTCCCTTAACGAACCCAACGCCTCATCGTAATTTTTATAAAGCAAACGAAAAGGCAATGAAAGAAGAACTTTCGGCTCTTTCAGAACATTCGTGCCATAAGGCATTGTTACATTTACAAGAAAAGCCTTTTGAAGTAAATCCAAATATTGCTGAGCTTTGTGCTTGGTTATGCCCACATTCCGGGATATTGCAGAATAATTAATATCCTCAGCCGTGGCCCTTGCTATAAATTTAAAGGTTTTGCCAATCAGGTCAACTTCTTCCATCCTGAGATTGGCAAATATAGGAATATCTTTTGAAATTATTTTATCCAAAATATTCTTCATTACATCCAGGACATCAAAATTCTCCATCGAAAGCGGATAAAGCCCACCCTTCAAATATTCGTCAAACAGATACATCCATTTAAGATGATTTTTTGTCCATTTTCTGTTAAAAATATCAGTCATCGAGAGAGGATTGATTTTTACAGAGTCTTTAAAATATATATATTCCCTGAAAGTGAACGGAAACATGTTCACCAGTTTCACTCTCCGGGAAAGATCATAACTGGATTCATATAAAGAAAGAGAGACAGAACTTGTAAATATAATATTTACTTCGAGAAAATCAAAAATCTTTTTTAATTCCGCATCGTAATTCTTAAAAAAATGTATCTCATCAATCAATAGAGACTTGATTCCATAATTTTCGGATAAAACCTTAGCAAAATCAAACAAATTACCTTCCCCAAATGTATCCATTGAAACATAGAAAGAGCTTTTATCGCCTGCCGCAATTTGCCGCAAAAGTACGGTTTTTCCCACCCCCCTTGGTCCAATCACGCTTATAAAACGCTTGTCTTTATGTTTCAATATATCTTCATAAATAAAACGTTTTTTCGGATATTTCAAAATCCGTTTCTTAGCAATTTCACTAAGTTCAAATAATTGCTTTATGTTTTTTGCCTGCATTTTATATAATAATTAAACAAAATGATGGGTAATCTGTCAAATAAATTGTCAAATTGCAGATAATTGAAATTTACGAAAATCCGACTTCCTTACACATGATTCTCAACAACCCATCTCGTGAAGGGAAAACTGCTCGTAAACGCGGGACTTACCGCATTTAATATGTGAACGGAATTTTTATCTCCACTCACGACAAAATCCTGAACGAGTTCTAAATTTTCTTTGTCCAACAATTGTGCCCTTATGCCGGGCTTGCTCCATTCTTTAAAGCCCGAGGCGTCTATTCTTCTTACCAACTTTTCCGCAAGGCAGATGAAATGTTTTCTGCTATATTTCAGCATTTCCCTGAAAGCCAGATCTCTGAAACCAAAAGAGTTTTTGACAAACAGCCATCCTGCATACGTCAAAACGGGAAGTAATTCTTTTATATCAAAGTTATGGCTGAAATCATAATTCTCTCTCCAGAAAGCGGGCATAGCCGTGGGTCCTATTTTTATCGCATTATCAACTGTAACGGTATAATGCACGCCGAGAAAGGGATTTTTTATGTCGGGCACAGGATAAATATTCATTTTTACCGGCTTATCCTCGTAAACATATTTCAAATACATTCCCTTAAAAGGCAATATGGTGTACTTGAGACCAAAGTTAAAATCATTGGCTATCTTATCAGCGTAAAGGCCGGCGCAATTAATCAATTTGCCGTATTCTATCGTTCTGCCCGCCTCGGTTAAAATGGCGTTAGCGCCCGTTTTTTTCAAATAACCTTCAGAAAAATTGAATTCAACACCATGTCTCATTAAATCCTTCTTAAG
>CALEIX010000090.1 GCA_937898825.1 uncultured Elusimicrobia bacterium
AATGATACGGCGACCACCGAGATCTACACCGTCTAATTCGTCGGCAGCGTCAGATGTGTATAAGAGACAGGCCAGGATGCTGAAAAGCGGGGAGGACCCAAGATTTGTAGCCAGAAGAATACTTATATGCGCGTCGGAGGATGTCGGAAACGCCAACCCCAACGCGTTAATTGTTGCCCAGAGCGCTTTCAATGCCGTTGAGGTTTTGGGTATGCCGGAGGCCCGGATACCACTGGCTCAGGCAGCCATATATGTCGCGGTGAGTCCTAAATCAAACGCTTGCTACAAAGCGATTGAGACGGCGATGAATGAAGTAGAGAGCGGTCCGCGCAGGGATGTGCCCCCTCATTTGAAGGATGCAAATCGCGATTCAGAAATTTTCGGGCATGGCAAAGGATATAAATATCCTCATAATTACAAAAATCACTATGTTAAACAGGAGTATATGCCCGAGCCGATAAAATTTTACGAGCCTTCTTCGGAGGGTTTTGAGATTAAGATTTTGGAAAGGATGAAAAAACTCGGAAGATGATAAAGACCGGAAAAATCTTTACGGTTAGCGAGCTTTCCAGAAATATAAAATCCCTGCTTGAAGACAGATTCGGCGAAATATGGGTTGAAGGCGAAATTTCTGGTTTCAAGGTCTCTTCTCTGGGACACGTTTATTTTGATTTGAAGGACAAAGAAAGCGTAATATCCGTTGTTATGTTCAGGAGTGTTTTCGCTTATCTCAAGTTTAAACCGGAAAACGGTCTTCTGGTCAAGGTTAGGGGGTTGGTTACTTCATATCTGAAGCAGAGCAAGTATCAGATAAACGCCAGAGAGATTGTGCCGGGCGAATACGGGCCTTTGCAGTTGGCGTTTGAGCAGTTAAAGAGGAAACTTGCTGCCGAAGGTTTGTTTGACGAGGAAAGAAAAAAATCTATCCCGAAATTTCCCGAGAAAGTAGTGGTGTTGACGTCTCTTTGCGGAGCTGCCGTAAGGGACATACTTTCAATTCTGAAAAGAAGATTTTCAGGGCTCAAAATACTTCTTGTGCCGGTCAAGGTGCAGGGTGAGGGAGCAGCGCAGGATATGGCGGAGGCGCTTGACACCGTCAATAAAAATTTTCCGGAAACGGATGTTCTTCTTTTGGGGCGCGGCGGCGGTTCTATGGAAGACTTATGGGCGTTCAACGAGGAAATTTTGGCGAGAGCCATAGCAGCCTCTAAAATTCCGGTTATTTCATGCGTGGGGCATGAAACCGATTTTACTATAGCGGATTTCGTCTCGGATTTGCGCGCTCCCACGCCTTCGGCCGCAGCGGGTTTAGTAATAAGAAACAAGGAAGAAATAAGAACCCGTCTTTTCCAGGTTGAAAAAAATCTTCTCCAGAGTCTCAAGATAGTTTACGAAAATGCCAAAGGCAAATTCTTGCGCTTGGCAGGTTCAAGGATATTCAGAAATCCCTATGTCCTTGTCGAAAGTCACGTGCAAAGTCTGGACGAAGCCGTTGAGGGATTGAATGAAGCGATTGAAAGCAAAATTAAAGGAATGAGAGAACGCTTGAATTATGTTTCCGGTAAATTAAGCGCCTTTAATCCCTACCTCCCGCTCAGGAAAGGTTATTCAATAATCAAAGGCAGGAGGGGAATAGTGAAGAGCGCCAGGGATGTGGTTGAGAGCGAAAAAATCGACATAAAGTTTGGCGAAGGCTCGGCTAAAGCGGTGATAAGCAGCGTGAATAGAGATGATGTGTTTAAATTTTGAGTTGGAGGAAATATGGCCGGAAAAAGCAAGAGTGTTGACTTTGAAAAGAAACTGGAAAGCCTTGAGGAAATAGTTGAGAAATTGGAATCCGAAGAGACGCCTCTTGAGGAATCTTTAAGAATGTTTGAGGAAGGCGTAAAACTTTCAAAGGAACTTTCCGAGAAACTGAACCGGCTCAAAACGAAAATAGAGGTTCTTAAAAAAGAAGCCGGCAGGTTGAGGATAGAAGAATTTGAGGAATGAAGAAACGCCTTGACTTGATTTGCGTGGAAAGGGGAATTTTTGAAAATCGGCATAAGGCTCAAGCAGCAATTATGGCCGGTAAAGTTATTGTCAACGGAAAAAGTATCTGCAAAGCGGGAACCAAAGTTTCAGATTCGGACGATATTTTTCTGGAAAAGGAAATGCCATATGTTTCAAGGAGCGGGATAAAATTGAAGGCTGCTCTGGAAAGTTTTAAAATAAACCTGAGGGGTAAAATTTGCGCGGATATCGGCGTTGCCACAGGCGGTTTTTCAGATTGCATGCTTCAGGAGGGCGCAAGAGTCGTTTATGGCGTTGATGTGGGAAAAGGGCAGGTTCACGAAAAGGTTAGAGCAAATCCAGGGTTCGTTTTTATGCCCGGCACGAACGCCAGATTCTTAAAGGAAGATTCTTTCAAAAAGAAACCTGTATTTGCTGCCGTCGACGTTTCATTTATATCCCTCAGGCTGGTATTGCCTTCGCTTTTTTGTTCCATGGCCGAAAATTTTGAGGCGGTTATTTTGATAAAGCCGCAATTTGAACTTTCTCCTGAAGATTTAAAAAAAGGAATAGTCAGAAACGATAAAGCAAGATTTAAGGCGGTTAATGTTCTAAGAAATTTTCTGATTGAAAACTATCCTGGCATTGCCGAGATGGGACTTATAAATTCACCAATCAAAGGCGCTAAAGGGAATCTTGAATTCCTGTGGCATTTAAAGAGCAGAAATCGTGGGCAATCGCAAGATTAAGTAAATATGGGAAAAAACACTTACCACAATTTTAACCATTATCAGCCCTTTTCTTTTCCCTATACCCTTGAATGTGCTGTCTGGGAGTTTACGCTTAAATGCAATTTAAACTGTTTGCATTGCGGTTCGACTGCCGGTGAAGGTCGCAGGGAGGAATTAAATGAGGAAGAGGCGCTTAATCTTTGCGAAGATTTGAAAAAAGCCGGTTGCCTTTCCGTTGCTTTAATGGGAGGTGAGCCCTTTTTGAGAAAGGATTTCTGGCAGGTGGCGAAAAGAATAAGGGAACTGGGGATGGAACTTTCGGTTATAACGAATGGCACCGTTTTTACGGAAAGCACCTTTTCTTCGCTTAAAGAGCTTTCCCCGAGAGCGGTATCTGTAAGTTTGGACGCGGCGAGTCCTGAAATTCACGATAAAATAAGGGGAAGAAAAGGGGCTTTTAAAAAAACAACTCTTTTTATGGAAAAGGCGCTTGAAAAGGGTTTGCCTTTAAGCGTTATAACCACTTTGCATAAGCTCAACATAAAGGAATTGCCCGCGTTGAGAGATATGCTGAAGGGAAGAAAAATCGCCTGGCAAATTCAAACGGCCGGTGCTGAGGGCGGCAGATTTTCAAAAGAACTCCTGCTTGAGGAGGATGAATTTTATTCCGTCGGAATGTTCATTGAAAGTTCGAGACGGAATTATTCCGCTAAAGAACTGCCGGTTATAGGAGCACACGATATCGGCTATAATTCGGCGTTGCTGAGAAACACTTCTCTTTTCAAAAAGTGGCCGGGCTGTCAGGCGGGAATATCGGTTCTGGGTATACGAAGCAACGGTGATATATTGGGGTGTCTGGCGATTAATGATGATAGGTTTGTAGAGGGGAATGCCAGAAAAATCAAAATAAAGGATTTGTGGAATTCGCCTTCGGCGTTTAAATATACGCGCCAATTTAAAAAGGAAGATGCGGGAGAAAATTGCCTCAAATGCCCGCATGTAATGGAATGCAAAGGCGGTTGCAATGAGGTATCCTTAATGAAGACCGGCAAGATGCATAATGACCCGCAGTGTTTTTTCAGAATTGAGAAAAATATGTTTGGAACGGATTTAAAACGCCCGCTTGGGAAATGGCGATTTAAAATGCTGGCGCTTAGAAGTTTGCTTCTGAAGCCTGACTATAAAAAATTGACGAAAATATTTACAGGGCACCGTTAAGTTGTATGAAAATAAATGTGGGTTGTGGATATAATTATTTGCCGGGTTACGTAAACGTAGATGCAAGCAAGAATTCTCTCGCCGACAAAGTGATGCCCGCTGAGTGTATGGGTTTCCCGGAAAAAAGTGTCGATGTTGTGCAGGCATTTCAATTAATCGAGCATCTCGGTTATTTTAAGACTTTATTTTTTCTGCGGGAATGTTACCGTCTCTTGAGGAAAGACGGGCTGCTTGTTGTCGAAACGCCGGATATTGAAGAAAGTTTCAGAATATTTTTGCGTGGCGGAGAGAGAGAAAGAGAAAAAGTGCTCGGCTGGATATACGGAAGCGAAAGCAGGGGAATGAATCATGTTTATTGCTTTCCCGGCGAATTGCTTGAAAAAAAAGCGGTCGCCGCCGGATTTGATATTGTGGAAAGAGAAAAAAAATTTTTCCAGGAAAGCAGACCTTCTCTGAGTTATATCTTTAGAAAAAGAAATAACGAAAGCAAAGAAAAAATTGCCGTTTTTTCACATTACTTGATTGAAAAGGGATCTGTTGATTTTTCTGACGAAAACATATCTTTTGAGAATGAAAAAACAATCAACGAGCTGGAAAAATTCATAGGAGAAAATGAAACAGATTTTATATTGGCCCTGGCGGTATTTAATCCGGAAATGATTTCGCATTTTTTCGAATTTTCGGGAGAAACCGCTTTGGTTAATATTATTCAGGATTTGCTAAAAAGCGATTTTGTAAGCGGACTATATGGGAAATTGACGGAGTTTAGCGCTGGAGGTTGTTGTTTTACCGAATCTTTTGGCAAAACTGCCAGATGGGGCAAGGATATTGTTTTTAGAGCGAAATCGGGCGAGATTGGGAGATTTACCGGTAAATTTGCAGAAGGATATAAGATTTTTTCCAAAAGAATGGCATTGATTTATTCACAGAAAATGTTAGCCGAGGGGATAAAGGAAAAATACATGGGGAATATCCAAAAAGCCGCCGCTTTGATTAAGAAATCTTTTCTCCTTTGCAGGGATAATAAGATGGCAAAGAACGCATTAACCTCCTTTGAATTTTCCCGCAAAAAGCCGTAGGTCCTATTTTTAGCTAGGCCCAATATCAATTGTTTTTATGACTTTTGCCCTTTGTTAGGAGGTATTTTGTGGTGTAGACTCTATATGAAGCGCAAAAACGGTTCAGGGAGAGATATGATGAAAAAGATGTTGGCTTTTTGGCTTTTGCTGTCTCAAACGGCGATTTCGACTTATTCTCAAGTTGATTTTGACAGGGGGCAGAGCGTCAATATAAAGGAAATGGTGTCCTCAATGCCATCTGTTGCTCTGTCTGAGCCTCGAAAAGGGTTTTTTGATTTTATTAGTTCCAACTCCACTGATGCTCCTGTTCCTCCGAAAGAATGGACAGTTATGGTATATATGAACGGAAAGAATGATCTTGAAAGTGCCGGTTTCGAAGATATTCAAGAAATGGAAAAGGTCGGCTCATCTGACAAAATAAACATAATCGTGGAATGGGGAAGAATGAATGGGCAGAGGGGGGATACCAGCGTTGACGGTAATTGGACGGGTTCCAGAAGATATTACATTTTCAAGGACAGAAATAACAGTAAAATAAAATCCAAAATTGTCGGAAGATTCAAAAATGTTGACATGGGGGATTGGCGTCATTTGGTGGACTTCGCAAGATGGGCAAAAAAGAAATATCCAGCCAAAAGGTATATGCTGGTAATATGGAATCACGGCACTGGCTGGAAAACAGACAAAAGATTGCCAGAAGGCAAGGGCATCTCGTATGATTTCGATACCAATAATCATATTTCAACTCCAGAACTTCAGATGGCGATGAAAAAAATAGGAAAAGTGGATATTCTTGCTTTTGATGCCTGCCTGATGCAGATGCTGGAAGTGGCTTATGAAGTCAGAGAATATGCCAAATATATATTTGCTTCCGAACAAGTTTTACCTGCTTCAGGTTTTCCCTATGATTATTTTCTCGAGTTCTTTTCGGGGAAAAGCGCCGTGCTGGACACAGAAACAATTATATTGATGGCTAATGACAGCGTCGCTTCCTATCTTGCGGATATGGAAGATAAACCAATTACCTTGTCAACCCTTAAACTTTCGGAGATGGATACATTTGTGAATACTTTCACTTTCTGGACAAAGGCTCTACTTGCCTCTGATAACGCTAAGGAAATAAAACTTTCGGCAATGGCTGCTAAAAGATATCGTGAAAGGAGTTCAAAGGATTTGTATAATTTTGCTGAGCGAGTCGCTGCCAAAATTCCGTCCCTTGCTTCTGAGACGGCAAACATGATGAGCGCTTTTAGACGTTTAGTGATAGGTAACGAGGCATGGGAAAGCGCTTACCGCGAAGATAAAAATTCCCATGGCCTTGCCATTTATCTTCCCAATAAAGGGTATAATCTTAAATATGAGGATTTGGCGTTTGCAAGGGATACATTCTGGGATGAATTTCTCAAGAAGATGGATTCTGTTGTGGTGTCCGGCAACGTAGTGGCTGGATGTGTGGACCCGGGCACTAACGCTCCCCTTCAAGAAATATCAGATTATCTGGATTGTATATTGGGGCAATTGAGCAACATGTGAATAATTTTTCCTTTCTCTGTTTTTAAAAAGGTCAGAGTGCACTGCTTATTCAGGAAGTTTCTGCAACCCTTCTTTTTTAAATTCCGTTTATTTGTGCGCATAAAGATGTGTCAATAGTGTAAAATATAATAAGGTGGATTTTGGAAATTCCAGATTACTGGAAAATTATTAGGAGGATTTTATGAAAAGGTTGAATGAAATTGCTCGAAAAACGGGGCTTAGTGAAAAAGAAACCCGGCAGTTTACCAAAATAGGTTTCTGGAGTTTTATAGCTTTTGTTTTTATGGGAATTTTTGGATGCGCTTCAGCTGTCAAACTTGAAGTAATAATGTTCAAATATTACCACCTGGCGCAAAATATGTTTCGGGTTTAATTGGTAAAAAAGTTAGAGTAGATTAAATTCTTTCCTACTATGCATTCGTTCTCCAAGTAATTTAATTCAATTCCTTCCTTGTTCGATATAACAATCCCAAATCCTTTTCGTATACGCGGAAACCCGTGCCGTGGTTTCTGACAGAACCATCTGGTCTTAGATACATCCTTATATCTACAAAAGCGGACTTCTTTTTAATTGCATTGACAAAACTATCATCTGAAGGTTCTTCTAACAAATACGCAGTTTTATAAAAAAATTCTTCAGTACCTGCCTTATTCTTTCTCGAATCAGCAAAGATAACTATTAACCTACCCATTTTTGAAAGAAATTTTGCCACAATATGGCTTATTTTCCAATTGCCTATGAGTAGTCCGTCTTTATCTACTAAATGGAGATTTTCATTAGATTTATCTACTTCCAGTAATAATCCCTGATTGTTGGGAGTCCCAAAACCAACAGTTACATACAAACAGTGACGTTTATTTTTATCAAAATAGCCATATTTCTTTATGGCTTCCTTAGGATGAATTTGCCAAACCGATTTATTGAATGTAAATAAAGTAACGAAAGAATTAGCATTCTCTCTTGTTGTTTTGAGTTCGATCCTACCCCCCAAATCAGGTATTGCTATATTTGTTTCTTTCAGATTTAATTCGGACTCAAAAGTATAGCCTATTCCTGTAGGTCCTTTCCTTTTAGAAGGAATAAAACCTCTGCTTTTCAATGCTTTCAATCTTCTTTTTAGTTCAGTAAGTGTCATTGTTTATCCTTTCTTAATCTTCCTCAAAATAACGATACTTTCTTTTAACATAGTTTCTTCCTTCTGACCAGTTGTATTAGTTGGAGAATTCTGCGAGGGCATTCTCTTACCAGGAATATTTCTAACAAAAATATCTTCGCACACAAATCCAATGTTTTCACAAAGTTCTGCTATGATAAAATCAGTAGGAATTCTTACTTGCTTGACAAGACGGTTTCCTATTACAACACAAAAGTATTTATTCGGTTTTAATATTCTATAAGCATTTTTAAGGCATTTTTCCAAATCGATATAGAAACTCAATACTTCCCTTGCACGCTTTTCATCTTTCTTTGATATTTCGGAAAGAATTAAAGAAAGATATTTTGATCTAAGATTGTAGTTCAATGCTTTAATGGGTTTTCCACCGAGTAATTCATTGTCAATAGCAGATGCATTGTTCGGATCCTCGAGAATATCAATCCACTGAGAGGAAAGTCTTGAAAATTGTCCATAAGCAACAGTGGTTCTGCTGTCTCCATAGGGAGGAGAGGTAATAATACAGTCTATAGAGTCTGTCTCTTATACACATCTCCGAGCCCACGAGACCTCTCTACATCTCGTATGCCGTCTTCTGCTTGAAA
>CALEIX010000091.1 GCA_937898825.1 uncultured Elusimicrobia bacterium
AGAGTCAGGAGTCAAGAGTCAGGAGTCGGGAGTCAGTTGTAGCTGCAGAGCGAAGCTCTGCCAAAATAGCGGCTGGACGGCTGGGAAGGAGAAGGATAAAGGATGAGGGATAAAGGATGAAAGGTAAAATAAAGGAGAAAAATGAGAAAATTGGATACCTTTTTGTGACTCCCTACGCGGTGTTCTTTCTTGCGTTTACGGCATACCCTCTTTTCTTCTCGTTTTATCTCGTGTTTCACAGGTGGGACCTGCTGACTGCGCCGGAATTTGTGGGACTGAAAAATTTTTCTTTTCTTTTGCATGATCCGGATTTCTGGCAGGCTCTTTTGAATACCCTGGTTTTTCTTTTGATTCATATTCCCCTTCAGATATTTTTCGCCATAACAATAGCCATGATACTTGCCGAGAAGATATTCGCCAGGACCTTTTTCCGCGCGGCTTTTTTCCTGCCGGTCATTATTTCAGGTGCCGTGGTAACGATTCTGTGGCAAAAACTTTATTCCACCGACGCCGGGATTATCAATCATGTTCTTCTTCTTATGGGATTGGCGCCGGTAAACTGGCTTACCAGCCCGAAGATAGCCATGCCTTCCATAGCCATAATGGCGACGTGGAAAAATATGGGTTTTTACATAATTCTTTTCCTCAGCGGGTTGTTAAATATTCCGCAGGATTTATACGAGGCTTCGAAAATAGAAGGAGCGAGCCGCTGGCAGGATTTCTGGCGCATAACCCTCCCGCTGCTAAAACCAACCATGCTGCTTGTTGTGATATTGTCTACTCTTGGGGCGTTCAGTCTCTTTATAGAGCCTTACGTCATGACCGGAGGGGGGCCCCTAAACAAAACAATGTCTGTGGTGCTTTATATGTACAAGCAGGCTTTTCTGTTTCAGCATATGGGTTATGCGGCTACAATTGGTTTTGCCCTTGCGTTGGTGATTCTCGTGTTTGTTTTGTTGCAGAAAAAGTTTCTGGGAGCTGAAACTGAGTATTGAAAGTATGAAAAAACTTGTTTTGCATCTCTTGCTGCTTTTTGCCGCCGTAACTTTTATTTATCCGTTTTTATGGATGACCTCCGCTTCTTTGAAACCTGCCTTTGAGGCGACTTCTTTGAGTCTTTTTTCTTCCAATTTCACGTTTCGCAATTATGTAACGGTATTTCAGAAAATTCCGATAGCCAGAGCACTTTTAAACAGCACAATCGTTGCCGGCTGCACTACGGTTTCGGTCATTTTCTTCAGTTCTCTTGTCGGATACGCCCTTGCCAAACTTAGATTCAAGGGAAGAGAAACCGTTTTTTCCATTATACTGATTACAATGATGATTCCCGGTCAATTGACGTTGATCCCGCTCTATACATTCATCGTAAAATTGGGTTGGGTTGATTCATACGCCGGTCTCATTGCTCCATGGATGATAAGCGCCATGGGAATTCTTATTTTCAGACAAACTTTTGTTAGTATCCCGAATGACTTGATAGAGGCGGCGAGAATAGAGGGAGCGAGTGAATTAAAGATTTTGACCAGAATCTTCTGGCCGCTTTCAAAACCCGCGATGGTAACGGTGGGAATAATAACATTCATGAATACCTGGAACGAAGTTCTCTGGCCGATGATGGTTGTGCGCGAACAGACAATGATGACGATGCCCCAGATGATAGCCATGTTCGCGGTGGGCGGCCAGGCGGGCGGTGAAATAGGAGTGGAACTTGCGGCGTCCATGTTCCTGGTCATTCCTCTGGTAATAGCTTATGTTTTTTTCCAGAGATACTTTATAGAAGGCATCGCTTCTACTGGAATAAAAGGATAAAAAATAGAAGGCGGTTTGCCAACCGCCTGAATTAGGCAATTGGGCAACAAGGCAATTAGTAAAAAACTAATAGCCAAATACCAAATAGACTAAATGTGTATCTGCGCGCCCCTGGCGCGCTAATAAAGGATGAAAAAAAAGAAATTTTTTTTACATATATTTTATCCGCGTTCTCTGCGAGTAATTTATTTTGCGTAATCCGCGTACCAGGAGAAACAATATGGCGAGCGTTATTCTGGAAAGGGTCGTAAAGCGATATTCTGGCAATCCCGTGCCGACGATAAAAGAGCTGAATCTGGTGGTGAATGACGGCGAGTTCATGGTGTTTGTCGGTCCTTCGGGCTGCGGGAAATCAACGCTTTTAAGGATGATAGCTGGTTTGGTCACCACAACCGGCGGGCGGATACATATTGGTGGCAGGGATATTACCGAGCTGCCTCCCAAGGAGCGGGATATTTCAATGGTTTTTCAGAATTATGCCCTCTTTCCGCATATGAGCGTTTACGAAAACATTGGTTTTGGACTGAGCATAAGAAAGGTGGACAGGAAAGAAATAGACATGCGCGTAAATGAGGCTGCCGAACTTTTG
Organism: uncultured Elusimicrobia bacterium; assembly: GCA_937898825.1. Classification (GTDB taxonomy): domain Bacteria; phylum Elusimicrobiota; class Elusimicrobia; order Elusimicrobiales; family UBA9959; genus CALEIX01. The sequence goes on from CALEIX010000091.1 coordinate 2,399, forward strand.
GGTCTGAAGAACTTTTTGCATAAAAAACCGAAGGATTTAAGCGGCGGTCAGCGGCAGCGCGTTGCCCTTGGAAGAGCCATAGTCAGGAGACCGAAGGTTTTTTTATTTGACGAACCGCTTTCCAACCTGGATGCCAAGTTAAGAACGCAGATGCGATCTGAGATATCTAAATTGCACAAGAAGTTGAATACGACCATGATTTATGTTACCCACGATCAATGTGAAGCTATGACAATGGCGGACAGAATGGTTGTGCTGAGTAACGGCGTCATTCAGCAACTCGGCACGCCCGGCGATATTTACTCTTCGCCCAAAAATGCGTTTGTCGCAACGTTTATAGGCACTCCGCCAATGAATCTTTTCAGGGGGAAAATACTTGAAAAGTCCGGCACTTCGTTTTTTACCGCCGGGAGTTTTCAGTTGATTATTCCCGAAAGGTTTTGCAAGTTTTCGGATGCAAGCAGCGATGAATGTATTCTGGGAATAAGACCCGAGCATATATACTTAGTTCAAAATAAACCCCCGCAAATCACCTGCAGCGATATCTTTGAATGTGAAGTCGAACTGGCGGAATCTATGGGAAATGAAATATGCCTTCACTGCGTTATGGGAGATGTTCGGTTCCAATCCACTCAAAAACATGATTTTCCAATCAGGACGGGGGATAAAATCGAGTTGGTTTTTGACGTGAATAAGATTCATGTTTTTAACAGGAACGGTCAATCTCTGTTATGAAAATTCTGTTTCTTGCGTTGTTTTTTTTCACAGTTGTTCCGGGACCTGAAGCAAAGAGTCACGGGTCGTTTTACACATTCCCGGAACCGAGTTTAAAACATTTACAGGAACTGACCGATGACACCGGCATATTTGAATTTGCAGCTTATGATGTGCCCGATAAAAAGCATGCCTACTGCACGGAGGACAACGCGCGGGCACTGGTCGCTGTTCTGATGTTTAACTCAAGATATCCCGGCAATCAAGTCGCTGAAAGATTGGCCAGGGTGTATCTGAGTTATTTGCTTTATGCGCAGCTTGAGGACGGCAATTTCAGTCACAGGCTTGATTTCCAGAGGAGGAGCAAGGGAGTGGCCACTGAAGATTCCTATGGTCGCACTTTATGGGCACTGGGTTACGCTTTTGCCTACCCAATCAACGACAAAATGAAGAAACTCGCCGGCAGGATGTTTCTTGAGGCGCTTCCCCGTTCAAAAAATTTAATATGGCCCAGAGCCAAAGCTTATTCAATATTGGGATTGCATTATTATCTTAATGTATGCCAATCAAAGCAGGTAAAAGCAAGGTTGCGTTATTTGGCGGATTCTCTCGTAACTCTTTACAAAAAGAATTCGTCCGAGGAATGGCAGTGGTTTGAAAATAATCTCACCTATGATAATGCCAAGATGCCCTGGGCGCTTTTTCTGGCTTATGAAACCACGGGGGATAAAGACTATCTAAACGTTGCGAAAAAAACTCTCGACTTTTTGCTTGGGGTCAATTTCAGGGACGGAAACAGAATGAAAATTATAGGCAATCGCGGCTGGTATTCAAAAGGTGAGAAAGCGGCTCTTTACGATGAACAACCTATTGACGCCGCTGCCATGGTGGAGGCTTGTGCTGCCGCATACAAACTTACAGGTTTGAAAAGGTACAGAGAAAAGATGAAGCAGGCGTTCAGTTGGTTTCTCGGCAACAATGTGGCCGGCGTGGCTGTATACGATTTTGAAAACGGCGGTTCAAGGGACGGAATCAGGGAAAACGGTTTAAATGAAAACGAGGGTGCTGAATCAAGTATTGAGGTCTTAATT
>CALEIX010000092.1 GCA_937898825.1 uncultured Elusimicrobia bacterium
ACTCTCATGTCAGACGGAAGAGTGCTGATTGCCGGCGGATTCAATAACGGAACGCCGCTTCAATCAGTTTCCGTTTACGATCCCCTGCAAAAAAGTTGGAATAATTTAGGCAACGTTCTGCAATTTCGGCGGGGAGGGCATACTGCCACGTTGATAACCAAAGGTTCTTACGCCGGCAATGTTCTTATTTGCGGCGGTCAGACAACTGCGGGGGGAACTATTACAAATACGTGCGAAATATTTGTTGCCACGGCAACCGTGGCGCCTTATACTTTTTCCGTAACTTCAATGTCAAGTTCAAGAATGGGGCATACCGCCACCGCTTTCAAATCCGGAAGAATTTTTGTGGCAGGCGGAATAGACGACAGCGGGACTTATCTGCCTACCACCGAAATATACGACCCTGAACTTGACTCGTGGGTAGCGGCCTCGCCTCTTGTTATAGGAAGAGTCAATCATACCGCCACAGTAATGAACAATGGCAACGTGCTCATAGTCGGTGGCTATAACAGCAATTATACGTACGTGGGCACAGAAGTTTACTGGGGAATGCTTGACAGCGCCGAAATCTTCAACGAGGAAGGGGGAAAAGTCCCGGTTCAGGGACAGGATTATATTACGTTGCCATACAGGCTTTATAGCCATTCCGCCACTCTTATGCCCGACGGAGAGGTCCACTTGTACGGAGGACTCGCTAATATCACCACTTCTTACTTCACTCCTTCCGTTAAAACCGAGCCGGGCAGTTATCTGGACGCAACTAAAATAGATAAAGCCGCAGCAGCAATCGATACCTCCAGTGTCATCAAGTTTTTAGTGGATACAACCCTTTCAAGACCAATCACAGGAAGAGCCGTTGAAGGCGACATATTCTTTTCCCTTCCGCCGGATCCAGAGAATCCCTGCATGCAGGTTGAAAATGCTTCTATCTATCTGGAAAGAAGCACCGCTCCTCTGGATGGCGCGCCGTTAGGAGAAATGGTTCCTAACGGAAACCCTGGCCTGCTTAAATACATCGCGCAATTATACAACCCACGAGGAAAAGTTGTTTTTTCGCCTATTTCTCTTACTCCAAGCGGAACTCCATCAGTAGGCAGCCCTTCATGGATTAATTTTTCCCCGTCCCCTATGGATGAAGGAGCCCCCGCGTCAAACATTATGGCCGGTTCAAGTGTAACGCTAACCATATCCTTTACCGTTCCTTCTATATACATAGGAGGAACACTGAGCGGAACAGCTACAATAAAGTCAGGTTCAATTAATGATAGCTCTTTGTGGTATTCAGTAGAATTAACGGGTGGAGAAGCAAACTTCACCACCGGGATAATAACTACGGACCCCGATGGAAACGGACGTGCAAACAATGTCACAATGACCTTCTCAAACCTGAGCGGAACCATAACAAACAGCACCCAAACCTCAATAAGTTCACCCCAAAACCTTTCAGGAGACACCGCCGAAACCATAGATGCTACCATAGAGTTCGCCGCCACTTTTATAGCTCTTGACGAGGTGGGTTATTCCGTAGACGTATCCACCATTCAAATTAGAAAATACATTTCCGGAGACAATTTATCGTTCCAACCCTCTCAAAGTAAGTGGCAATTTAACGCAACTGGTTCTCCGCTTTTTGACCAAACATCCATGATAACGCCCGCCGCGGACATGCTGGTAAGCGGGGGCAGAAACTGCGAGGCAGATCCCGCAAGCGACTGCATAAGAAACACTCCCACCTATACCGCAAGTCCAAACAACATAATTTATATTCGCATCAATGAAGATTCCTGGCCAACGGGAAAAAATCTAAATCATGAACGCGCCTTTCACAACAGTACCCTCCTTCCGGGCGGCACTATTTTGACATGCGGTGGAATAAACGCTGGAGAAACATTAAACTCATGCGAGCTTTATGATAACGCCTCGGATGCCTGGACGCAAATTTCATCCATGAATTATACCCGCTCGAATTTCACTTCCACGCTTCTGTCCAACGGGAATGTTCTGGCCGCGGGCGGACAAATGAATTCTTCAACCATCGCCATGAATACCGCTGAAATATTTTACCCGAGCACTCAAAGATGGGTAAACACTTCGCCGATGAGCGAAACCAGATCAAACCATACTGCCACGCTTCTGCCCAACGGGAATGTTTTGGTGACAGGCGGGCGAACCGCTTCCGGAGGATATTCAAACAGCGCAGAGATATACATAACTACTTCATCAAAATGGGTCAGCGCCGGAACCTTTACCGGAGCCAGGGCCTTTCACACAGCGGCTCTTCTTAAAGACGGAAGGGTTTTAATTGGCGGAGGCATAGGCCCGTCGGGCGCAGTCAACACAACCCAAATATACAATCCGACAACAAATTCATGGTCAGACGGACCCACTCTCAATAACCCGAGATATTATCACACCGCGAATCTCCTGAAAGACGGCAGGGTTCTTTTCATGGGCGGCTCCGACAACAATGTCCCGCTTAGAACGGCGGAAATCTGCACAATAGGGGGCAGCTGCTCTTACACCGGCAATAATATGCTTACATTCAGGGCCCAGCATACAAGCGTTCTTCTGCCAAACGGAAAAATCCTGGTTATGGGAGGCGAGAAAAGCGGCGAAGCAATTAATTTTTCCGAAGGATACGACGTTGATTTTAGCACGTGGCAAATTCAGGGGAATATGAATCGCAGGGTTGGTCATACAAGCATTTTAACACAGGATGGATATGTAATGAACATTGGCGGTTATGACGGAGCAGGCACCTGGCTCAATACCACCGAGAAAATATATTTTTCGTATGACACAGACGCATCAGGACTTCCCCCGAAGGAAAGGCAACCATTGATTTCAACCGGAACCCTGAGTTTTGACAAGAGCGACAGAATCACCCTTATAAGCGATACATCCAACTTTCATTCAATAACCGAGGCTTCAAGCGGAAAAGGAAACGAGTCCTTTCATAATCCACGGATTTACATAAGCCAGATAGACAATCCGAGCGGTTTTCTCACTGATTTGACTACAAGTCTTTACACTCTTTTTGGAAGCGTAAACTCCAGCTGGGAAAAAACCACTTCTTCTCTTACGCTAATCATGCCGTCTCAATCTAATGAACTGCCGTACGGTTATTACAATTTTTGGGTGGCTAACAACGGTATCTTCTCCGACGGATTCACAGTTCAGGTCACAAGCGCCAGACCTACCGGTCAGATTGCCAACATCGCCGGAACGGTCCTGAGCACAACAAGTGTATCCTGGACCTGGAATGTCGGCTCTCTTACAAAAGCAGATGGTTACGCCTTGTTTTCTTCAAGCAATAACGTCTTCATAAGCACAGCGGCTTTAGACGATCCGGCAACCTTTATTCAATCGAATCTCATGCCCAATACCCCCTCTTCCATAAAAGTGGGAGGATTTAATATCGGGGGGTACAGCCCTGACTCGGACCTTGTGGAAGGAGCTACAGTTTATACTTACGCCAATGCCCCCGCAAATTTGAGCGTAACATACGCCAGTTTTGAAACCGCCGCTCTTGAATGGTCACCCGAAGGAAACAGTTCGGAAACCATTTATGAAGTCACAATAGCTGAGGACTCCGGGTTCACCATCAACGTTTCAACCCCCATTCCCTTTAACGATAATTATACAAGCACAAGCGCCACAATAAATCAACTTTCGCCCAACCTGGTTTATTATTTCCGAGTCAGAGCACAAAACGGAGACGGAGTGAACACAAACTACAGCAATACGGCATCCACGGTTACAGTAGCCAATATCAACAATCTTCAGGGAACGCCTCTGGACATGTCATCGATAGGTTGGTCGTGGGATGAAAGCGCCGGCGCTGACTGGTATGAGATATATGACATAACAAACGGCACATCCTCACCGGTATTTATCGCTTCAACCACCCTGAACCACATTAATGAACTCAATCTCTCCACAAATGCCGCCTACAAGGTTTCTGTAAACGCCGGCAAGGGAAATTTTTCAAGTCCGATTGCGGTGGGGCCAAAAGCGGAATCGCCGTACGTGTATACATTGGCAGTGGACCCTCTGCCGGGAGTTCCAAACGCTTTTACAAGCATAACCACAGGAAGTTTTAAATTAAACTGGATAGCCAATGGAAATCCACCCTCAACCATATATTCGATTGCAGTTTCGACGGGGGATCCAGCTTATTTTGACGCAAGCCGCGCAAGCACAAATACCGTAATGGCTACCGACCTGACAATAGATGGCTTGACTCCCAACACAAGCTATTATGCCATGATTTCCGCTATAAACGGAGACGGCATTCCTACCGATTATGTCTCCCTGGGAGGAAGATACACAAGGGCCCAACCTCCTTCAAATGTAACCGCAAGCGAAGTTTCTATGTCGGGTGTTACCCTTGTTTGGGACACTGGAGACAATCCTTCCGGCACGCAATATGAAGTAAGAGGCAGCACCGACAATTGGATTAGCATTTCCACTTTTATCCCATTTGCCCTTTTATATACGGAAAATTACGCGACAATAAACGGTCTTTACACATCCACCACATATTATTTTGATGTGGCAGCCAGAAACGCCGAATTGATAGAAACAGCCCGGACCCCTTGCGTTCCAAATGTTTATACAGTCGACGGTCCGGAAAACGCACCAGCAGGTTCCATAGGCGGAACAAGCGACCCCTCGGCAACAAGTGTTATAAGCGGAACACTTCCAAACGGCAGGTCAGTCTCTATGACCATACCGGCAAGCGCTTTCCCGGACCAGACGGCGATAGCAATAGCCGCTTCCGCCAATAATTACTGCGGCGATTCTTTGGGAATCGGCTATCCCATTGAAGTGACAATATACGCCAGCAATCATTTGCCCTACTCCCCGGTGAATCTGGAATTGAACTATTTTTCTGGAACCGAAAGCACCAAGATAAGCGACAACCCAAATGTGGTAATGGCTATATACGACCCTACTTCAGGTCAATGCCGTTCTTTAAAAACCACTATCAATACCGGATTTAGAACCATAACCGCTGAACTGGACCATTTCAGCACATTTCAGTTAATCAGCAAAGCTGCCGCTTCTGATTTAAACAATATTCTTGTCTATCCAAATCCTTTGCGTTTAAACAGGCCCGGAAATGGTTCAATGAAGTTTGAGAATCTGCCGGCTTATTCCACTTTAAAAATTTATACATTGTCCGGAGTGAAAATCTGGGAAGGTGTTGCCACTGCCACGGGACTTGCAACATGGAATGGAAAAAATAAATACGGAAGTTTGGCGGCAAGCGGAGTTTATATTTGCCTTATAAGCTCTTCGTCCGGCAAGAAAATAGTGAAGATAGCGGTGGAAAGATAAAATATGACTAAAACACCCATTAAAAAACTGGCGGAATCTTGCAGGGCACGTTTGAATTTCAAATTGCACTTCGAGAAAAACATTTTCTTGCGCATCTTTCCAGTCTTACTTATTTTCGCATTCAGCGCACATATTTTATGTCCCACGCCCTGCCTGGCCGAATCGTATTTTAGGAAGGAAGCCATAGGCACCACCACGGCGGATTTTCTCAACCTTCCTGTGGGTGCAAGGGCGATAGGAATGGGGGGAGCCTATACCGCGATAAGCGAAGAGGCGTCCGGAATTTACTGGAACCCGGCAGGCCTGGTGCAAATACCTAAATTATCTGTCACCTTCATGAGGGCTGACTATATTGCGGATATAAACTACCAGTATATTGCCTACGCCCAAAGATTGACAAATGACTCAACAATAGGCGCTTCTTTTTTTGTCACCGATATAGGCTCGCTGGATGAACGGGATATTTACGGAACAAAAACCGGGCAATTCACGCCAAAAGACCAGGTAATAAGTCTTTCCTACAGCAAGGCCATTCTTGAATTTTCCGACAAGGAAAAAGACGTTTCCGTAGGGATAACAGCGAAGTACATCAAATCTAAGATAGTTAAAAAGGACAATAGTTTTGCCGGAGACATTGGCGTAATGACATACAATTTCACGACTCTTCCGTATCGCCTGGGAGTCATGCTTACAAACTTCGGTCAGGGGCTCAGATATGATAAAGAATCAAACGCCCTGCCAATGACCCTGCGGTTGGGCGGCTCGCTTAGTCCGTTTAAAAACCTTTTAATATCTGTTGAAGCGGTTTTACCAAAAAACAATAAGATTAATTACCTGCTCGGATGCGAACTATCCACACAACCGAACGAGCTGACGAAACTCAGTATAAGAGGCGGAATAAACAACCAGCTTATAAGAGACGACCTGAGCGGTTTTAATCTGGGCCTGGGGGCAACTCTTCATTTTTTCACACTGGATTACGCTTATACGCCTTTAGGCGATCTGGGAAAAACCCACAGAATATCCATTACCTGTCTCTTATACACATCTGACGCTGCCGACGAATTAGACGGTGTAGATCTCGGTGGTCGCCGTATCAT
>CALEIX010000093.1 GCA_937898825.1 uncultured Elusimicrobia bacterium
ATGATACGGCGACCACCGAGATCTACACCGTCTAATTCGTCGGCAGCGTCAGATGTGTATAAGAGACAGCAATATAGTTGCGCCAACCATATGCGGAGAATATTTTCTTAATTTTTCATAGTTTATTTGCAGGGCGACTAGACCTAATACTATCCCCAAAAACAACCATACAATTTGCTTTTTCAGATAGTACAAAGAATCCGAGCGGGTGATATCGGCGAAAATAGCGCTTGCTGAGTAGAGGCAGAGCAACCCGAAAATTGCAAGTATCGCCGCTGCGCCGAAAAAAGAAAAATCAGCGTATTTCAGCTTCTTTGGATGAATAAGGTATCTGGAGAAACGCGCTTTACTTTTTTTTCGCATATACTTGCTTTATCATTTTTTTGAAGATTTTGCCCCGGTGCTCAAAATTCCTGAACTGGTCAAAAGAGGCGCAGGCCGGCGAAAATAAGACAATTTCATTCCGGGAAATATTTTCGAAGATTCGTTTTACGGCTTTTCGGAGATTTGTGCATGAAACAATCTGGCAGGAGCCGGACAATTGGTTTTCTATTTTTCTTTGGGCTTCGCCTATGGTGTATATCTTTTTGACGCAACGACGAATTTCATCCAACAGTATTTTGTAAGAGGCGCCTTTATCCCTGCCGCCCAGAATCAGGTGAATTTTTTTTCCCCCTTTCGCGGATAACGCTTTCAGGGCAGCGAGGGTCGAGGTGGGATTGGTAGATTTGGAATCATTTATGAAAACTACTCCGTGCGCTTCGCAAAATTTTTCCAGACGATGCTCCACTGGCTTGAATTTTATCAAGGTTTTTCTCATGTTTTCTTTTTTACAGCCGGCGGCAAGTGCCATTAGAATGGCAGCCATCGCATTTTCCACGTTGTGCAGTCCTTTGAGATTTTTCGGTGGAGGGAATTTAACACTGACTCCTTTGAAAAAGACGCGTATGTTTTTCCCGTCGTAAATAGCCTCGCTTTTTTTCTTTTCAAGGGAAAAAAACAGTTTTTTAGAACGGAAAGCCGCAGTATTCAAAAATTTTTCTAGTTGCCTGTTGATTATGCAAAAGTTTGATTTGTCCTGGAATTTGAATATCCTTGATTTGGCTTTTATGTAGTTCGCAAAACCCTGGTGGTGCGCAAGGTGATCGGGTTCAATGTTAAGCAGGGCGCAGATGTGGGGCTTAAAATAAGTGGAATCGGCCAGCTGATAACTTGAAATTTCCATGACAAGAAAATCGCCTTTGCGCGCGCTCATGGCCACTTTTGAAACGGGAACTCCGAGATTTCCGCACAAATGCACTCTTTTGCCGTCAGCTTTCAGCATGGCGGATAAAAGAAAGCAGGTTGTTGTCTTTCCGTTAGAGCCGGTTATTGCCAGGATTTTTGTTTCTGGCATCATACTTGCGGCGACTTCAACCTCGCTGAAAATAGGTATTTTCCTTTGTTTAAGAGCGCGGATTATCCTTTCTTTGGGTTTTATTCCCGGGCTTTTGACCGCAAAATCGCACGCAAAAACTTTTTCACTGTGCCCTCCCGTTTCGAAGGGGATTTCCCTTCCCAACTGTTTTTTTAACGACGCCGCTTCAAGTTTTTTTTCTTCCGAGAGAAAAACGGCGAATCCCTTGCGTTTCAGCAGTTTTGCGCAGCTTATTCCGGATTTGCCGGCTCCTATAACCAACGCTTTTTTGCCTTCTAAATGCTTTTTGTCAAACATATCAGCGTATTTTCAGCGAGGAAAGCGCCACCAACATGAGCATTATGCCTAAAATCATAAAGCGCAAGGTAACCTTCGGTTCAGGCACGCCCTTGAGCTCAAAATGGTGGTGAATTGGCGCCATAAGAAAGATGCGTTTTTTGTTTCTGAATTTATACGAGGTCATTTGCAGCAGTACGGAGAGGGTTTCTATGAAGAAGATGCCCCCCGCTATGGGCAAGAGGAGTTCCTGTTTTATGGCTACGGCGCTTATTCCTATCGCGCCGCCGAGAAAAAGCGAACTTGTGTCTCCCATGAAAATTTCCGCGGGGTAGGTGTTAAACCATAGAAAACCCAGGCATGCGCCTATCATAGATGAGAGAAAGACGGTAATCTCGCCAGCGCCGGGAACATAGACGACTTTAAGGTAATGGGCGAATTTTATATGCCCGGCGGCGTAAGATAGAATGGCGAAGGTGAGCGCGGCGAAAACTATGCTTCCGGCTGCCAGCCCGTCCAGGCCGTCGGTTAAATTTACGGCGTTGGAAGAGCCTATTATAACCAGCATTGAAAAAGCGAAATACCAGAAG
>CALEIX010000094.1 GCA_937898825.1 uncultured Elusimicrobia bacterium
AATGATACGGCGACCACCGAGATCTACACCGTCTAATTCGTCGGCAGCGTCAGATGTGTATAAGAGACAGCAACAAGAGAGACCATGAACACAAGAGCGTAAATCTGAACGTCTCCGTTCTGAACCTTCCGCAGAAAATTACCAGTTTTGTAAATCAACCTTGACATTTTGTTTATGCAAATGCCGTCTATCAGCTTTGCGTCCATGAAAATATAGCATATATTGTCCGCCGTCCATTTAAGCGGCTTGCCTATAAAGGATGCGTAAAGTTCGTCCACATAAAACTTGTTGAAAATTAGCTTGTAGGTCAAAGCAAACCGGTTTTTCAATTGGTCGGCTAAAGGCTTTCCATTTATTATGACGGAAATTCCGATGGCGATAAGGGCCATGAGCACGGACACAAGTGCCAGAGCGCCGCTTCCGTGGGCGTGGGTTTCGGCAGCGGGCTCAAGAAACGGCAGGAGCAATTTGCTCCCAAGGTAACCGCCAACCAGCGAGAGTAACGCTAAAAAACCCATCGGAACAGCCATCACTGGCACAGATTCATGAACTTTTCTTTCTCCCGCAGGTTTAGCAAGGAAGGTGAGAATGATGAGGCGCGCTATATAATACGCCGTTATGGCAGCGGTGAGGGAAGCAAGGAGCCAGATGTATTTTGCGCCGGAAAAATATATTTTTTCCAGTATCAGGTCCTTGCTGTAAAATCCGGCGAAAGGCGGTATTCCTGATATTGCCAGAGCCGCCACCGCCATGAAAAGAAAAGTAACTTTCATTTCCTTTGACAGGCCGCCCATTTTGAACATATCCTGCTCTCCCGCCATGGCATGTATCACGCTGCCGGCGCCAAGAAATAGAAGGGCTTTAAAGAAAGCATGGGTTGCCAGGTGGAAAATTCCCGCGGCGCAGGCACCCGCGCCTATCGCCATAAACATGTATCCTATTTGGCTTATGGTTGAATATGCCAGAACCTTTTTGATGTCTTTCTGGAGAATTGCTATCACGGCTCCCAGAAGAGCGGTGAAGCAACCTACGACAAGAATGAGATAAAGCGAGCGCGAATCAATCGCGAAAATAAAATTCATTCTTACCAGCATGTAGGCTCCGGCCGTTACCATTGTGGCGGCGTGTATCAGTGCCGAAACCGGAGTCGGGCCGGCCATTGCGTCGGGGAGCCAGACATATAAAGGAAACTGAGCCGACTTTCCGGTCGCGCCGAGAAGCAAGAGAACAGATATCAAAAGCGGCGCGCTCATCCCCCAGATTTCTGCGTCGGCTATCAGGTGCACATTTTCTTTTATGGAACTGAAGTCCAGACTATAAATGCCGCCTTTAAAGAGGAGGTAAAAAAGAATCATAAGACCTACCAGGAATCCTGCGTCTCCCACCCTGTTGGTAATAAAGGCTTTTTTACCGGCGGCGGCGTTGCTTTCGTTCTCATACCAGAAACCGATGAGGAGATACGAACACAAACCCACTCCCTCCCATCCGATAAACATAACCGCGGGATTGTCCGCCAGGACCAGTATCAGCATAAAGCCGACAAAAAGATTCAGATAAGAAAAATATCTGTGCACTCCCCTGTCTCCGTGCATGTATCCAATTGAATAGATATGTATAAGGAAACTTACCCCGGTGACGACCAGAGACATCGCTGCCGAAAGGGGATCGAACAGAAGGGAAACAGGAATGGTAAAGTTACCTGCCGATATCCATACATAAATAGTTTCTTTCAGGAATGTATCAGCACGAAGAAGACTTAGAAAAAGGAAGATTGCAAGGAGGAAAGAAAATCCTATCATCAACGAGGCGAAGATTCCCGATTCCTTTTCCGAAAAAAGTTTTTTTGCGCCCAGTCCGTTCAGAAGAAAACCGAGAAAAGGGAAGATGATAAGAAATTTGATGAGTTCGCTTTCCATTTTATCCTTTCATTTGGGTAAAGTCCGATAAATAAGCACTTCTGAACTTTTTAACCATGAGAAGGACAATTGCAAGTCCCACTCCTGCCTCGGCCGCTGCCAGAGCAAATATAAAAAGAATGTAAACCGCGCTTTGAGCGCAGTTTCCAAGCAATGCCGCCGCGGCGATGTTCGCTGAATTGAGCATAATTTCCACGAACATGAGAGTAATTATCATGTTACGCTTGATAACAAATCCGGCAATGCCTATTGAAAACATTATAAAACTCAGCGCCAGAAGATTGGCGGAAGTCATTTTTCCCTCCTCAAGAGAACGACTGCGGAGATTATGGCAGCTACGATGAGAAGAGAAATGAGTTCAAACTGAAATGTGTGCTGGTAAAAAAGAGCTTGCGCGATATCCAGAATAGAAGAATTTGTTTCATGAAGAAAAGAGGAAACCCGCGCAGATTCCATCGCTTTCAAAAGGAATCCGAGAAAGAAAAGAGAAATCAATATGGCGAAAAACAAAACGGGACGAAAAATAAAAAAATCGTCTTTTCGCTTGCCCGATGGCAGAGAGGTTATTGCCACAACGAAAAGAGCCATTATCCCGCCTGCATAAATAATCACTTGAAGAGCCGAAATCAAATACATGTTCATATAAAGATATATGCCGGCTGTGAGAATAAAAATGCAGAGCAGCGAAAAAGCGGCTTTTATAGGATTTTCTTCTGCAAGCATGTAAACGCCGAAGGCGACCATTGGAACGGAAAATATGTAAAAAGCAGTGTTTTCCATCATGCCTTGCCT
>CALEIX010000095.1 GCA_937898825.1 uncultured Elusimicrobia bacterium
GAAAACCCGAGCGAAGGAAGAAGAGAACATGCCCGATGAAATCAGGAAAGAAATGAAAATTATATACCGCCGCCTCGCCAAGCTTTATCATCCTGACAAGGTAAAGGGAGACAGAGAGTTCCTGACTCAAAGGATGGGCGAAATCAACGAAGCCTTCGCCAAGGGAGATATAAAGAGCCTCAAAAGATATTTGAAAAGGGCTGATGCCGAAATCGGGTTGGGTCTCTCTTCCATAGAACGGATAAGATATCTGGAGATGGATATTTCGGTTATAGACGAGATGACGAAACTTTATTCCAGGAAAATAGAAATCATGAAGGAAAGCCAGATGTATAAGCTTATGTCCAAAAAACTTGCGGAAAGGGAGGAGGTTTTCAGGGAAATAGAGGAGAGGATGAAGTTTGAAATAAGTTTGAATGAAAGAATTATAAAAAATCTGGAAAATATGCGATAGATGTCAGCCGGGGGCAATAAAAAGAGGGGAGGCTGCGTTATATAAGGAGAGAAGATGAGCGATGAGGATCTTTTCCGGGCGTATAAAAACGGAAATGTGGACGCCTTCAAAGAGATTATGAATAAATACGAAGGTCCGAACCAGAAACACTCCCGAAGTGAATTGTAGGTAGCGGTAAATATGAAAAAGCTTTTTATTTTAGTCCTGCTCTTCCCGTTTTCTTCTTCCGCCCGGGCGCAGAGCGTTCTTACCCTTGAGAAGTGTTTTGAAATAGCCCTCAGGAAAAATCCGGAAATTAACGAAAACAAGCAAAAAATCGAGCGGCGGAGATATCTCTATTTCGCGGGCATAAACGAGTACCTTCCGCAGGTTTCCCTTTCGCATTCCGCTTCCTTTTCCGGGACCCAAGGGGCACCGTCTTCCAGCAATTATTCTAACAGGGTGTCGGCGAGCGAAACCATCTTTTCGCTTAAAACAATGAGCGCCGTCAGAAAGAAAAAAATATCTTACGAAAAGTCGCTTGCGGACTATAACGTGAAATCCGCCTCGGTGAGATATGAAGTTGCCAGGGCTTTTCTTGAATTTCTTTTCGTTCAGGAAAAACTGGAGGTAAACCGCAAGATTTTTTCTTTGAGAAAACAGAACGCCGATCTTCTCAGATTGAAATATGAGGGGGGAAGGGAATCGCGGGGGGATATGCTCTACGCTTTGGCTCTCAAGGAGATGGCAAAGACGAATCTGAAGAATTCCCGGAGAAGCGTGGCTTCAGCCTCCCAGCAATTGGCGCGGCTTCTGGGCTATCCCATTAAAGAAAAATTAAGAATCAGCGGGGAGTTTTCGGTTCCGAAGCTTGATTTTGATCTGGAAGAAAAAATAAAAGCACTTAAAAAGAGCCCGCGGATTCTTTCGCTCAAAAAAGACATAGAAAACGCCGAAGAGGAACTTTTTTCCGCAAAGAGCGATTTGTACCCGAAACTTACGGCGTCCCAGTCTGTCTCCTGGACGCAGGACAGGGAAGTGCCGTCTTCCCAAAACTGGTCCCTCTCGCTGAATCTTTCCCTTCCGCTTTTTTCGGGAGGTCCGACTTATCATAAAAACAATGTCAGGGCGCAGACTCATTATTTGCGGTCCCTGAAAAAGAACTATGAAAACACGCTGCGTTCTCTGGAAGCCGACTTGAGGCAGGCGCATCTGGATTTCCTCAACGCTGTGGACCGTGCTTCGTCTCATTTGAAACTTCTTGAGGCTGTGGACGAGAGATACAAAGAGGCGCGGATAAAATACATGGCGGGAAAGATAAGTTTTATAGACCTTGAAAGTGTGGAGCAGAATCTGGTGGACGCGGAAATGGAGCGGATTGAGTTTTTGAAGACGGCAAATCTGAACAAGCTGCTGATGGAAAACATTCTCGGAAAAACCCTCGAAGACAGTACGGGGCTCTGAATTTTTGGAGAGGAATTATGAAAAGAATTATTATTGCTGCGATTGTCGTTGTTCTTGCGACCGGCGGTTATTTTTATTTTTTCGGGAGAAAAGAAAAGAACGGAAAAAGCGAGTATATCCCGGTCAAGGCGCGTCGCGGGAAAGTCGCAATAACCGTTGAGACAACGGGCGAAGTAGCGCCGCTCAACCGGGTGGAAATCATACCCAATGTAAGCGGAAGGATAGACAAAATACTTGTTCGGGAGGGAGATAAAATAGAGGCGGGGCAGGTTCTGGCGCTCATGAGTTCCGCCGACAGAACGGCTATTTTGGACGCTGCCTTTTCAATGGGCGAGAAAGAATACGAATACTGGAAGGACGCTTACAAGCCCGTAAAAATAATTTCTCCCATAAGCGGCACTCTCATCCTCAGAAACGTGGTTGAAGGACAAACGGTCACGTCTTCCGCCAAACTTTTTGCCATAGCCGACAGGTTGATAGTGGAGGCGTATGTCGACGAATCCGAGATAGGAAAAGTGAAGAAGGGACAGGCGGCCGCAATTACGCTTGACGCTTACCCGAAGCGCGTCGTGCGGGGGAGAGTGGTTCAGATTCTGGACGAGGGAAGAAATGTGAGCAATGTCATAACCTACACGGTTAAAATCCGACCCTTCCGCTCGCCCTCTTTTTTTAAGTCGCAGATGACGGCGAATGTCAAAATATTCGTTTCGGGAAAGGAAAAAAGATTGCTTATTCCCTCTCTTGCCATAGTGCCCGACAGGGACGGAAACCCCACCGTTGTGACAGGTTTTGACAGGAAGGGAAACCCAGTTTTTAGGGCAGTGAAAATAGGCGAAAATATCGGCCGGGATATAGCGGTTCTCAAAGGGCTTAAGGAAGGTCAGGAAATCTGGATGAAGAAGGAAAAGTATTCTCTTGAAAAGAAAAAACAGGGAAAGTTCTTTTTATCTCCCAGAGGCAAGGTGAAAAGGCAGGAGAGACGGGCGCTGCACAGAATGAGATGATAAGAGCCGAAAATATAAAAAAGATTTACCGCATGGGGGCGGAACGCCTTGAGGTTCTCAAGGGGGTTACACTTGAAATAAGCGAGGGCGAGTTTGTGTCTATTATGGGCCCCTCGGGCTCGGGGAAGTCCACCCTTATGCATATTCTCGGGCTTCTGGACAAACCCACTTTTGGCAGGTTGTTTATATACGGCAAGGATGTGTCTTCCTTAAGCGATTTTGAACTTGCCCAACTGCGTTCGAAGACCATTGGCTTTGTCTTTCAGCAATTCAATCTCCTGCCGAAAATGACCGCTTATGAAAATGTTTCCCTTCCGCAGATATATCTCGGCGAAAAAAGGAAGAGGAACATGGCGACGGACTTTCTCAAAAGCGTCGGTCTTGAGGAAAGAATGAACCACCGCCCGAACGAACTTTCCGGGGGGCAGCAGCAGAGGGTGTCCATAGCGCGGGCGCTGGTGAATAATCCGAAAATCATTTTTGCGGACGAGCCGACCGGAAATCTCGCCTCTGCCCAGTCAGAAGAAATAATGAAAATCTTCAGGAATTTAAATCGAAAAGGAATAACCGTGGTGGTGGTTACCCATGAAAAAGACGTAGCGGGCTGCGCGGGCAGAATAATAAATTTGAAAGACGGGGAAATTGTAAGCGACTCCGGCGGCAGGAGGCAAGCGGAGACAAAACATCTGTACATAAAGAAAAAATCCAGAATAAATTTGTATGAAATCGCTGAAAATTTCAATTCGGCGGCAAAAGCCATTGTTGCAAACAAGATGCGTTCTTTTATGACGATGCTCGGAATAATAATCGGCGTTTCGGCTCTCATTACGATGCTGGCGGTCGGTTACGGAGCACAGAAAAGTTTGGAGGGAATGATGTCTTCGCTCGGCACCAATCTTCTGATAATGATGCCTCAGGACAGGAAATTGGCGGGGGCGTCGCTCGGAGCGGGAGAGGTGAGCCGTCTGGACGGGCGCGACGTGGAAGCCATAAAGGCTGTTGTTCCGCACATAAGCAGAATGGACGCCAATGTTTCCGGCAGGGCGCAGGCGGTTTATAAGGCGAACAATATTCGCACAAGTATAACCGGAGCCACCGCGAATTACGCGGCTATGCGCAATTCAAAACCCGTCTACGGCAGGTTTTTCACGAACCGGGAGCTGGAAAATATGGAAAAGGTGGCGGTCATCGGACAGACTGTGGCCGAGAACCTTTTTGGAGAGGAAAATCCGCTCGGCAAGGTTATAAAGATAAAAAGGCGGAACTTCCGGGTAATCGGGGTTCTTCCGCTTAAAGGAGCCAGCGGGCCAAGCAACAGGGACGATGTTATAATAGTGCCCCTGACAACCGCCATGAAAAGCCTTCTCGGAAGGAAGTATTACCAGGCTATAGTGATTGAGGTGGCTGAGCGCGAAAAAATGCCCTTTGTTCAGGAAAAACTTGTGGAACTTATGCGCAGAAGGGACCATGTCCAGGAAGGGCGTCCGGACAGCGTAATGGTGATGAATTTGGCCGATATACAGGAAATCTTTTCTGGCATAACCAGGACCCTGAATCTGCTTCTCGGAATAATAGCCAGCATTTCGCTTGTGGTCGGCGGGATAGGCATTATGAACATAATGCTGGTAAGCGTCAGCGAAAGGACAAAAGAGATAGGTCTGAGAAAGGCCGTAGGCGCGACGCGGTTTACCATACTGGTTCAGTTTCTGATTGAGTCTTCCGTCATTTCGCTCGTCGGCGGCGCGTTGGGGATTCTTCTGGGAATCGCGGCTGCTTTGATTCTCGGGAAAGCCGCCGGATGGGCGATTTATATCTCTCCTTTTTCAATCATTCTTTCGTTTTGCTTTGCGGCGGGGATAGGGATACTATTCGGTTTCTGGCCGGCTAAAAAAGCGTCCCTGCTTTCGCCGATTGACGCGCTCAGGTACGAGTAAATTCCCCCGCGGGACTTACAACGCCTTCGGGCGCTGAAACTTTCTGGCTATTTCATTGTCCGACAAATATATCAGGGTCGGTCTTCCGTGGGGGCAGTGAAGGCTGTCTTTGGTCCTGGATAGATTTTCCACCAGACGCAGCGCCTCTTCTTCTTTTATTCTTTCGCGTGCCTTTACGGCTTTTTTGCAGGCGAGGGTGGCAACGGTTCTCAACCTGATTTCTTCGGTCGCTTTTTCGGGATCGCCCAGCACTTCTGAAAGGTATGATATGAATTGAAGCAGAGATTCCTGGGAGAAATTGAAAACAGCTGGCATTGCGTGCATTCTGACTGTGTTTTTCCCGAAGAGGTCCTGTCTCTTATACACATCTGACGCTGCCGACGAATTAGACGGTGTAGATCTCGGTGGTCGCCGTATCATT
>CALEIX010000096.1 GCA_937898825.1 uncultured Elusimicrobia bacterium
TCACTCCCGCATTGAACGCGAGTTTGCTCCCACGACCCAATGCGGGAGTGGTTTATGGTCGTCATTCGTCGCTTACATACCACGGGTTGGTATGCTCCCTTCTCATTCCTTGTTTCGGCTAAAAATCGGCTAATTTCTCTTGCAAATAGACTTTTTCAGTAAACCCTAGACAATGCCACATTCTCTCATTAGTTTTAACAAAGGTTAAAATTAGCCCCGTCTCCTGTCACCTTTTTTACCAAATGACGCAGGAAACCACGCAGGATTTCCTACCGCGGGCTCCAGTCGGGAGTATATGAATTTCCGTCAATTTCAACCAATGGATGCTGGGCGCTTCCGTCAGAATCCATTATAAATATCTCTCTCTTGCTCCTCCTTGTGGTTGTAAATGCGATAAATCTGCCATCCGCAGACCATGTTGGATTTTCATTGTCGCCGGCATTTTGAGTAAGCCGGTACTTTATGGAACCTGTGGGATCGGTAATAAAAATATTCATCTTTTCCCGCCGGGTTTTCCTGCCGGCAAAGGCTATCCACTCTCCTTGCGGCGACCAGGCAGGAGAATCGCACCAGTTGAATCTTGTTATCCTTTTTGCTTTTTTTGAAGAGAACTCATATATATAAATCTGTGGATTACCCGATATATCGGAAACAAACGCTATCTGCTTTCCGTCCGGTGAATAAGTGGGAGAAGAGGAAACACCAAACGTTTTCAGAAGTTTCTTAAGCTGCATTCTTTTTCTGTTCAAAAGATAAATGCTTGGGTCCTTTCCGAGAGACAGAGTCATGACCATTTTATCCCCGTCCGGAGAATCTCTCCCCGGAATGTTCAGTCCCTGAAAAGCTATATACGGCTTTATTGTGCCCCTTTTCAAGTCGATTTCAAACATGTCAGGATTTGAATACTTATAACTTGTATAATAAATTTTCGTTCCGTCATGGGACCATTTCGGTAAAAGATTTATAGTTTTGTTGTTGGTAAACCGGACGAGATTTTCCCCGTCATAATCCACCATATAAATCTCTTTCTTGCCGGTGGAATCGTTGGCAAATGCTATTTTGGTGGAGGCTATCGATCTGGCATTGGCAAGGCTTTCTATTATCCGGTCAGAAAAGGCATGCGCCCCCATTCTAAGCCCGCGCTTTTGACTTTGAAAATGCCTTTCCAGCAGTTTATTTCCCGATTTTAAATCATATATTTTGCCTTTTAATGTCCATACCTTTCCGTAGTCCGCAGCTTCTGCGCAGATCAGGTATTTTGCCCCGATTTTCCTCCAAAATTCAAAACTTTCCTTGCTTATAATCACATTGGCAACGCTCAAAGGCGATTCTTTTATGTCAAAATAACGCGAAAACAAGAGGTCGCTTCTCACTATCTCCCGCATCTTGAAGGCAATCTCAAGGTCATTCCTGCTCTCCCTTCTTAAAGGAAGAAACTGAGCCAGAGCTACCGGAATTTTTTTGAAACTCGCGCGGCGACCTGTTACACCAATATACACTTCGGTTTTTGCAGATAAACAGGAGGGAAGTAAAAGTAAAGACAAAAGAATTAGAAGGTTTTTTTTCATTTTCTGCGGGGTTTTTTTCTCGTGCCGGGAGCACCGATCTTTTTCAGTTCGCTCCGGGCATATTTTGCCTCCGCTGTTTTCGGATAGTCTTTAATCACAGATTTGAGATATTTTATCGCCTCTTCCTTCTTCTTACCCATTTTAAGAAGACACTTTGCGTAACGAAGCCGCGCGGAAGGCACACGGAAAGAGTTTGGATATTTATCTAAAAGATTGGCGTAAGATATAGCAGATTCCTTCCATTTGTTCTTGGCATAATAAGCCTGAGCCAGGTTATAGTATGCGCCCTCCAGCATTTCCCCATCCGAAAACCTCTCTATATATTTCTTGAAATAGGATATGGCACCGTCATAATTTTTGTTGGCGAGATTGGAATAGGCCACAGAATAAATTTTCGCCGGAAGCAACTCCTCCTTCATCACTTTCTGCTGTTTTTCTATTCTTTTTCCCAATCCCGACACTTTGGTGTTTATATTGGAATCTATCCGCGAAAGATTGGAACTGAATCTGTCCATTCTGGCCGAAACATCTTTTAGATCTTCGGAAAAAGCAGTCAGGTTACGACTTAGATTATCTATTTTAACCGCCAGGTCCGCTTGATTTTTCTGCATTGTGGCAAGGCTCGAGTTCAGGTCATCCATCTGACTTTGAAGCTGAAGCATATCATGTTGGGTCGCCACACAACCGGAAAAAATGAAAGTAGTTAAACACAAAAGAAATACATTTCTCATAAAAACCCCTTATTGCCGTATTTTGGTAACCACCCGGCGATTTTTAGCCCAGCATTCCTCAGTGCTTTCAGCGCACACCGGGTTTTCTTCACCATAAGAAATGGTTCCCAATTGACTTTCAGGCACGCCCAAGCGGGCGTAATAATCCCTGACCTCCCTGGCTCTTTTTTGACCAAGAGAAAGGTTATATTCTATAGTCCCTCTTTCATCACAGTGCCCCTCTATCAAAAAAGTAGCTTCTTTCTTCGTTTTCATTAACTCGGCATTTTTCATAAGAATCTTTCTCGCCTCTTCGCTCAGACTATATTTGTCAAACTCAAAATATATATTTGCCAGCGTTTTTTCGCTTTCGAAGTCACGTCCTCTTATGCTCGCTTCCATCGTAATCGTTTCGGTGCTTCCCTCTACTTCTATAGTTGGAAGAATTATAGTTTCCTCTTCAGCTTGAGTCGACTTCTTTTTGATATTTTTTTTACTGCAGGAAGAAAAAGCAAGAACCAAAAGCAGAAGTGCCGAAAAACCCAGAAAAACATTTCTTTTCATAACCACCTCCTAAAGCCGTAGATAAATCACATTACCGGTTTTTACAAGCAGAGTCGCCCGAAAACCAGCACCATCTAATTCTAAATTAACTCAGAAATAATATATAAAAAAATAAAAGATATAGCAAACGCAGTGAAACCAATACCAAATGAGGCGGGCGGGCGAGAATGGAACTATTTTTCTCTCTCAAGCAATGAGTGGAGAAACTCCTTTAACTGGGGAATTAATGAACTTTGGGGTAGTCTTTCAACGGCCGGCAAAGAATTCGAAATGAATCTTCTGGCATACTCTCTCGCCATATTGTCATATCCCCCTTTTTTTATTTCCTCAGCTATTTTGACAGCGCAGCTCAAATCCGGATAGTTAAGCTGCTTAATCTCTCTCAGTTTTTGCTCTACCAAATCTCTCTTTTGTCTATCTTTACACATGAGTATAACCGGCAAAGTCACCTTACCCCCCATTATATCCTTAAGCATGTCCTTGCCAGTCTCCCCACTCGTTTCAAAATCCAGAATGTCATCCGCGATTTGAAAGACAATGCCAGCGTTTCTGGCCACCTGAAAGGCCGCATTTAAAAACTCCATCTTTCCTGAAAGCATGCAAATAGAATTTGAAATCCATGTAAAGATAGAAGAGGTTTTAAGGGAAATTATTTTTACATAGGTTTCTTCCGGAACTATACTATAAGCTGTTCCCTCCTCAATCAATGCTCCCCTGGCCATTTCCCTGGACGCATATACGAGATGCGATGAAACTTTCGGTCCCATTGACTCTACATTTTCGAAAGCGAAAGACATCAGTAAATCGCCAAAAAGTATGGAAAAATTCGTTCCCAATCTTCTCCTGAGAGTTTCTTTTCCCCTTCTGAAATCAGAACCGTCTATACAGTCGTCGTGAAGAAGGGAAGCTGTATGCAACAGTTCGGAAGAAACCGCGATTTTCTTTCTTTTCTCCTGTGAAAGAGAAAAAATCTCCCCCAGGATATAGCAAAATCTACTCCTGACTCCTTTCCCGAAAGAAATGAAATTGTCAACGGAAAAATTGGGTATTTCGGAGTCTACGCCACTAAGAATTCTCTGTATGTCGTTTTTTACGCAATCGGAGAAACTTAAAATTGACTTCATTGGTATATTTTAGCATAAATACCTCTTTGAACCATTTGAAACCAGCGTTGTCATTTAATAATATAACTCTGATGGTGAAACCTTCAGAAAATAGCGTAAGGGTGTTAAGATTTATACGCAAGTGGCAGTTTTTATATTTTCTGCGGCTCCTGGCAAACTTCCTTTCCAACATAATTCCCACCATAACTGCATATTTTCTCATTTCTCTGGCTGCCGCGCGACTTTCTTTTCTTCTATTGAAAACCTTTTACATACTATTGCTTTTTACTATCATTCTTTTCACATTCAAATTTCTAAAAGACCTGTTTCATTCCCTTGACATTCTCAACTTTTGCTCTATGACCACCGAAAATCCGCTTATTACAAGATACATAGAACCGGCGGCAGACCTGGTCAAAACCGGCCACTTGACAAATCCTTTTGCAAGAAAACATCTGCAGGAAACCGCCATCCTGCTCGACTCCCAACCTGCTGCCAGAATATTTCCTCCCCGACCGCACTTTACCAACCTAAAGGCGGCAATCAACCTGTCTGCCGTGCTTCTGACAGTTTTTCTTTACACGAAATCTCCGCTGTTTGTTAAAACAGCTCTTTACCCATTTTCAAAAGGAAACATTGAAAATTATCTTTTAATAGAACCAAAAAACAAAACCTTAATCCGCGGCGGCGCGGTGAAAATTAACCTGACAAGTCTCAAAGAAATTTATTCGTCTCCCCGGCTTGAAATAAAAAAGAAAACCGGCTCGTGGAAGGCGGTTCCCCTTGAAAAAGATGGAGCAGGTTTTTTTTACGAAGTAAAAGCCCTCGAAGAAAACCTTCTCTACAAAATATCCCTTTTGAATATGCAAAGCCCAACTTACGCCCTCCTTGCAAAAGAACCTCCTTCAGTCAAGAATCTAACCCTTGAAGTGGAATTCCCGTCATATCTTAAACGCAAAAGGAAAAAGTATTCGCCGCCTCCCCTGTCGCTTGAAATTCCAGAAAATTCTTTCTTGAAAATATCTGCGAAATACTCCGTGGAAATCAAGGAGATAGAAGGCAGATTTTTTGTCAAAGGCAAGAGCGAACGTATAAAAAAATTTTTCCGCGGAAAAAATAATTTTTATCTGTCCTTTCTTCTTAACAGCGACATTTTGTACGAACTGTCTTTCGCCTCCCGCGAAAACCTAAAAAAAATCTTCTTCAAAGGAGAAATCCTGAGCATCAAGGACGAAAAGCCTTTCATTGAAATCTTAGCTCCTATTTTCAATGTCCGCCTTGCACCAGGCGACCCCTTGCAAATAATATACGAGGCTAACGACGACCAGGGATTAACTAAAATAAATTTTAAAAAAACCCTCATATACCCCGACGGAAGGGAAAGCGTCAGGCGCACGCTAATCTGCGATTTAAAAGGAAAACAGAAAAGAAAAAGCGGCGAGATTAGAGATTTTATTTCGCCGTCGTTTGAAAAGGGAAAAATAGAAATTATCATGGAGGCGCAGGACGCAAATCCTTCAAGAAAAAAACCGTCCGAAAGCCAGCCGGTTACGATATATGTGGAAAACCGGACAATGCTGCATTTTAAATCCCTCAAAGCTGTGGAAAACCTTGAAAAAAAGGCAATGGAACTTGCTTTTTTGCAGCAAAAAGCCACACAAAAAATCCTTTATTCAACCACTCCCTTTACCACATATCCAGTCCGCCAGAGATGGAGCGATTTGAAAAAAGCAGCGAATGACGCGCTCTCCATTTTAAGAAAGGATTCTCTCTTCAACGAAGGACTGTTAAAAGAAATCGAAGGCGCCGCCGCTGAAATAACGGAGATAGAAAAAGAAATTCTGCCTTCCATGCTATCAGATCTTAAAAGCGGGAGAAAAGCAAATGCCGCCGCCAAATCTCAAATGATGGAGAATACCGCACGCTCTGTGGCCGAAACAGCGAAGAGGGCGTTGAAAATTCAAAACCTGAAAGACCTTGAAACAAACGCCTTTCAATGGGAATCCAGAATACAAAACATCAAAGAAACCCTGGAAAAGAATCTGACACTTCAGATGAAAGAATTTATGTCGGTAATGACCGAGATAAACCGGGAACTCCGTGAGATAAGCGAATATCTCAAGAAAAATCAGACCGCGCGCTTTATGGAAAAAGAAAGGATATTTTACCTTCCTGTCGAACAGGCGGCAAATCTCGCGCAAAAAATGAAAAGGGCTTTCAGCCGCGGGAATTTCCAGAAGGCGCTCGAATACGCCAGAGAGCTCCTTGAAAAGATTAAAGCAACAAAGCAGGTTCTCAAGGAATTTGCCGAATACAACATGCCGCCTTCAGGTCAGGGCTCAGAAAAACTAAGCAGGGTCCTTGAAAAATGGAAATCACTCAGAGAAATGCAGGAAAAGGAGGTATTGAAAAACAGTGATTTTAACGACAATCTTCTTGCCAGCATTGACAGGCGAAAAAATAAGAAATTAAGCGAAATAAAAAAAGAAGTTAAAGACTCGGTCCTGCTTTCTGCGAATAAAGCGCTCCTGAAATTAATTGAAACCAGCAGCATCAATTTAGTTCAGAGAAGTATGAATTCAATCGCGGTAAAAGCGGAAACGGAAAAGAACACGCCTTTATTAAACGAAACCAAAAAAATTCTGACAGAGATCAACAAGTTAAAAGAGTCCTCACTTTTCATGACAGAAAAAGAAGACATTTATATGCGCGCTGCGGCATCCAGTCAGACAATTATTATCACAAGAGGCGAAAATCTGGATATTTTTATTAAACAAACTCTGCGCTTATATCCTCTGTTTGCGTTTAAATTGAGGGAAAAACTAAAACGCGCAATAAAAGAAATGCGCCTTTCCCTGCCTTTTTTCAAAAAAAGGGATATGACAAAGGCGCTTCTTCACCAGCTAAAAGCCCTTAAAGAACTTGGGAACGGAGAAAAAGACCTGAGCAAAAAAATGCGTCAAGAAACGGAAATTAACTCCATGCTCGGCAAAACCTCTCCCTCAGGTAAATCATCCCGGGCAGATGTCGGCATAAACAAGGAAAGTGTAAAACTTCCTGAAAAGGGTCAGTATCATCCTCCTCAGGAAATAAGAAAAGAAGTGCTCAAATCCCTGAACGAAAGAATGCCCGCTTCAAGCAAAAAAGAAATATTGCAGTATTTAAAGAAAATTTCCGAGTAGCGAGGCTTTTGGCCCCGCACTACGGCCTTGCGCTGACTCCTGACTTATCCTTCATCCCTTATCCTTTCCAGCCGCTATTTTGGCAGAGCTTCGCTCTGCAGCTACAACTGACTCCCGACTCCTGACTCTTGACTCCTGACTCT
>CALEIX010000097.1 GCA_937898825.1 uncultured Elusimicrobia bacterium
GGATGAAGGATAAGGGATAAAGGATGAGGGATAAAGAGTGAAAAGTGAGGAGTGAAAAGTAAAAAGTCAAGAGAAAAAAACAGTAATGTAGCCGCGCGCCCTTGGCGCGCCTAAACACAGGTCGTAGCGCGAGGTTTTAGCCTCGCCAATATTGCGTTGAGCGCTTAAGAAGTTAAATAGTAAAATTTAGTTTATAACATTCTTAGGGAAAACAGTAGGTAAAGGATGAAGGATAGGGATAAAGGATGAAGGATAGGGATAAAGGATGAAGGATAGGGATAAAGGATGAAGGATGAGGGATGAAGGATAAAGGATGAAGTAGGACATTGGCATCAGGTATATGGGCGGGTGGTTTATATGTTGATGACGCTGGATATGTTTATGTTGCTGTTCGTTGCGGGAGCTATATTGAAATATATGCGCCAAGATAATTAATGTTAGAAATGTGCCTTTTGTTTTGTGAATAAGGCGTGATAAAGGTTATATACTAAGAATTATTCTTCAGGCGTTTTGAATATCTGATAAATTAATGGAAAAACTCAATAAAACCAGAATTGTTTACTGCATTGCGGGATTTTTGCTCCTGATTTTCACTATTAGAGAATTTCTGTATATTTCCGCGATTTCCCCGACTTATGATGAGCAGTATTATATCAGTTACGGTTATTCGCTTCTAAAAACAGGCGATTACCGGTTGCGAAAAGATAAAACCAATTTTATTCCTTTATTTTCCAGTTTGCCATTATTATTTCTAAAACCGCATTTTTCCACAAATGACATAGACTGGAGAAAAAGCGACACCAAGTATTTGCCCAAGAATAAAAATTGGTGGGCTGCATCCGCTACTACCGATAACAGTTCTGTTTGGATGTTTGGTTTAAAATTTTTATACCAGAACAATATTCCGGCGGACAAGGTTATTTTCTATTCCAGGGCAATGATAATTTTCTTATCCTTAATATTGGGTTTTTTTGTATTTGAGTGGGGACGAAATTTATACGGAAATAATGCGGGATTATTGGCATTATTTCTTTATACGGTTTCCCCGAATATTTCAGCTCATTCCGGACTTGTTACAGAAGATTTAGCCTTGAGTCTGTTTATTTTTTCAACCTTTTATTTCCTGTATAAAATTCGTTCAGATTACTCGGGTCATTATGTTTTATTGGCAGGAATTTCATTGGGCATGGCATTAAACACCAAATACACAGCATTACTTTTGTTGCCCTTTCCATTTATATATTCAGTCCTGAATTACGTTACCAGGAATCCTCCACTGAAACTGAAAAAGTATTTTGTAAATACATTTTTGATTTATCTTATTGCCTTTTTGATAATATTGTCCTTTTATAAAGTTTTTTCGATACGGGAATATTTTGTTGGAATGCAGTATGCCATGGAATATGTTAAACATGGGCAGATGACATTCGTATCGGGTAAATATTCCCTTGGAGGTTTCTGGTATTATTTTATATATGTTTTCTTTTTAAAAACGCCCATACCGGTGCTAATTTTGTTTTTTTTCGGGCTTATTAATTTAACCAGGAAAAAAAACGTTTTTAACGAGGTCATCAATAAAGAAACTTATCTATTATTGTTTCCAGTCGTTTTAATAATCGTGGCATCCGCTTCGCCGCTTCAAATAGGATTGCGCCATATTTTACCTGTTTATCCTTTCATATTCGTTTTGTGCGGCAGTGTTTTTAAATCTTCGCGTGTCATTAAGACTATCGAGTCGGGTTCTCCGCTAAAAATAAAATTCAATAAATACTTACGGCCGCTTATGCTAAGCGCTCTTATTATGTGGCAGGCGGTCGTTTCCTTAAAAGCGCATCCAGATTATTTGTCATATTTCAATGAAATCATTGGCGGTTCCAAAAACGGATGGAAATATTTCCTTGATTCAAATTATGATTGGGGACAAAATCTCAAAGGATTAAGAAAGTTTGTCAAGGAAAATGATATTTCTGATATAGTTCTGTCTTATTACGGTTCTTCCTTGCCCGGTTACTTCGGGCATAATTTTCAGGATTTGTTTTCTTTTGGTATTTGGGGCGACAAAAAACACATTAATTCCGAACGTCCCCAAAAAGAAATTTTGGCGGTCAGCGTTACCAATTTACAAGGACTGTATTTTTCCAAAATAGGCATTAATACCTTGTTTTGGCTTAAAAACAAAAAACCGATAAAAATCATAGGCAATACGATTTTTGTTTATGATATTACAAATGATTTTGAGGTGCATGAACGATTGGCTCATATCTATTTTATAACCGGTCAATATAAGAAAGCAATACGCGAGGCTAAAAGATCTCTCGTGATCAATCCTGATTCGACAATATCAAGTTTTCTTTTAAGTCTTATTTACGTGCAGTTAGGCGAAAATAAAAAGATGGAAAAGGAATTGCAGAAGATGTTCGCTAAACCCGGAAATTTCGAAAAAATAATAAAGTCCCTTGGGAAAATATTAAACAATCGCTTATCCCGGGAAATTTATTCGCAAAAATTATCCCATATGGGAATTGTTTTAATAGCTGATAAATTCACTTCGGAAGCTGAAACGATTTTAAAGCTTGCGATCGGTATAAACCCTAAAAACGTTTATCCGTATTTAAACTTGGCCCACATATATATAAAAGAAAAAAGATTCGTGAAAGCTATAGCTGTTTTGGAACAAGCAGAAAATAAAGGGTTTATGCATCCAAATATATTTTACAACAAGGCTGTTATTTATTATGCCCAAAAAAATTATGGCAAGGCAAAAAGTTATTTGATAAAAACACTGGATATTAAATCAAATCATGCATATGCCAAACATCTTTTAAATTTGATTAAGGGGCAAAAATAACATATATTTCATGGTAAGTTTGAATTCATCCTTGTCATTTTGCTTTTCTTTTTGGTTATCTCCGCATTTAACGGCTCAAGTGGTTAGCGATAATGTTTTGTTAATGTTTACTCCAGAATATCAACCACCTGCGAAAATTACAGATTTGCAGGTTACAAGTATTGCATCTTCTGAAGTTTTTTAATCTGGACTGCTACGGGCAATGATGGGAATATTGGACAGGCTTTAAGTTATGATTTGAGATATTCCACAAATTTTATTATAGATGATGATGTATTTGCTTTAGCAACTAAAGTGAGCGGTATGCCCGACCCTCAAATTGCGGGCTCACAGAAACCTTTGCTGTTTTGAGACTTGCCGCGGGAGGGGCGATCTATTATTTTGCGCTAAAACCAGTGAATGATGCGGAAAATGTATCTGCGTTATCGAATGGTCCAGGCTAACTTACTTTGGGCAGGACGGACAAGATGAAGAAATATTATTTGCGTTTTTCATATGGTGTATTTCAAGATAGAAGGCGTAGATGATGGCGATGAAAAGAAAGATAAGCAAATACCTTGCCCATGGCGGCATCTGCTGGATGTCTTTGGCTAACTTAACTATTTTCTGGTTCATATGCGCTCCGTTTTCAAGGTTTCGAGGGTTTTCATTATTATACTTAAATCGTAATCGCCGTTTCCTGCGTTGCAGGACTTTAACAATAGCTTTTCAACAGCGTCTGTTACAGGCAGGTTTTGCTTCTTGTCTTTTGCTTCCGCCAGTATAAGTCTCACATCCCTTAACATATTTTTGAGAGCAAACTCGGGAAAATAATCGGAATTTAATATTTTTGGTTTCTTGAGAGAAAAATAGGGGCAGCTAAGAGCCGGGCTTTTCTCAAGGGATTCAAATAATATTTCCTCTTTCAAGCCGAGGTTTGTGCATAGAGCGGAAGATTCACAAATAGCGGTTGTTAGATGCGCCAGTATGAGGTTAACGCATAATTTCAGCGCGGCTGCTTTTTCCTGAACGCCGGCGTAGATTATGCTTTTTCCCATTGAGAGAAGCAGGTTTTTATTTTTTTCCACATCGTCTTTATCTCCTCCCGCCATAAGAAGGAGTTCGCCCCTTTCAGCCGAGGTTTTCGAACCGGAAACCGGGCAGGCTATGAACCTTATACCTTCCCTGAAACATTTGGAGGTAAGTTCTTTTGTGTATTTAACAGAATTTGTGCTCATATTTATGAGAGTGAGTCCCGGGGTTTTGGCGGCGAAGATGCCGTCTGGATTTTCAGTTATGTCCCGCATTGCTTCATCTCCTGTAACCATGGCTGTCTCTTATACACATCTCCGAGCCCACGAGACCTCTCTACATCTCGTATGCCGTC
>CALEIX010000098.1 GCA_937898825.1 uncultured Elusimicrobia bacterium
CTTCATCCGGCGTCTGAGACTGACTTTTGGCTTTTGAAATTATTTCACCCTTTACCTCTATAAAAACACGGCTCTTTCCTCTCCCGACCAGGTCCTCAAGAAGTTTGGAAACGTCGTCTTTTAAACGGGAGGATATTTCGGCTGCCTGTGTTACGTCGGCAGTGCTTCTTTGCGCTGCACCCCAGGGGGATAGAAAAATTAGCAATATAACGGCATAAAATGTTCGCATATTAGATATATTAAAATTTAACCTATTGGCATTACAAAATTATTGCGTACTTTTTACGTTTACTCTGCTTGTCGCCGCTAATTTCTACCTCGAGTCGTTGTCTTTACTCCCGCAGGCAGCATGGTATTGAAATCCAGAACCTGCTTCCTTCGCCGGGGCGTGAGGAAAAACCTATTCTTCCTTTGTGTGCCTCTATGATTTTTTTGGAGAGATAAAGTCCCAATCCTGTTCCTTTTTTGTTTTCAGGGTTTTTTATCTGGGCGAAAGCAGTGAAAATCTTCTTCTGCTCCTGGGGCTTTATCCCGATTCCAGTATCTTTAACGGCTATTTCAAGAAGGTTTTTTTTCTTTCGTTCGGCTGAAATTATAATTTGCCCGCCGCTTTGCGTGAATTTCAGTGAGTTGGAAACGAAATTTGTTATCACATGGCTTATCATTTCTCCGTCGGCATAAATTGTGAGTTTTTCTGGCGCCTCGACTGAAAGTTCAATGCCCTTTGCCCTTGCCTTCTCCCGGAAAAAGGAGGCTATGTCTCTTAAAACACGGGCGATATCGCACCTGGACGGATGCATTTCGAACTTGCCTTTTTCAATTCTGGATACGCTCAGAAGCGCGTTTATAAAATTCGAAAGGCGGCTTATATTTTCTTTTATTTGCGCGATATTGCGGCGGTTTTCAGTGGAAATGCCTGTTTCGGTTTTTGCGAGTATGTCAAGGTAATTGGAAATTATTCCGAGTGGAGATTTAAGTTCATGCGTCACAGATGAAACGAACATCCTTTTCATATCCTCCAATTCCGCGAGTTTTTCGCTCATCATATTGAAGTTTGAACCAAGTTCAGATATTTCATCGTTTCCCTTGATTTCCACCTTATGGCCGAATTCATTGGCGGATATTTTTTTTGAAAAACCTGCGAGTATTTTCAGCCGCTTGCGCATATTGGCGCTTAAAGCAAGAGCAATCACCAGAGATAGAAGCAGGGAAATAAAGGCGGCCACTAAGGCATTCGTCAAAATTTCCCCCAGAAGTTTTTTGCGCCTGTTTTCGAAATATTTCCCGGAAAAGAGTAATTTTACCGAATAAGGCCGCATTGCTATTTTCCTTTCAATAAGATTGCTTTCGGCGTTGCTTTTCTTTTTTTTGATTATGTGCCATCTACCCTGCGCGAATAACTGAATGGCACTTATCTCGGGGCGGTTTTTGCCGAGCGCGGAAAGATAGTCTGCTATCATGAGCGGGTCTTTGGAGAGAATGCCCTCGGAAATTATGTTCCTTATTCCCTTTTCCACAAAGAGGATTTTTTCTTTTTCGCTTTTCAGGATTTCCCGCTTTTGGAAATTAATGAACAAAACGAAAGATGAAACAAGTGAGGCAGCTGCCATGGCGAAAAGCGCGATATTGAATTTATGATAGAGTTTCATCTGAGCCGCAGGATTCTTTCAAGCGCCTTTTTTGCTCTCCCGTTTTGCGGGTCAAGGGTGAGTATTTTCCTAAAGATGTCAGCGGCCTTTCCGTATTCCCCTTTCAGATACAGATCCGCGCCAAGACGATATAGTTTCTCGATTTTGGCAGCATCGTAAACTTTCTTGCCTTTCTCCTGGAGAACTCCGCTTTCCCAGGAGCCGGTTTTTTTCTTCGCCTGCTTTATTACGGCCATGAGGGATTTCCTTTCTCTGGAATTTGTCTCAAGCCTGAATGCTTTGTCCCAGTAGCTCAGGGCTAAAGAATAATTTTCCATAAGGTAATGGCAGGAACCGAGTTTTTTCAGGGCGGTCAGATTGCTTGGCTCAAATTCAAGGATTTTATGAAGCTTGCGGACGGCGTCTTTGTATTTTTTCTGGTTGTAAAGCATATCCGATTCATAAAACAGATACTCCACATAACCACCTTTGAAATCTCCTGGAACTCTGTCGGCTTTCACATGCGTAAGCTCCTCCGCCTTGTCCAGGAAGGTGTTTAGCGCCATGTCTTCCTGGTTCAAACTCTGCGCAAAATTTATTTCTTTTATCGCTTTTGAATCGTTTCCTCTAAGTAAATGCCCTATGCCTTTTCTTAGATGTTTTTCCCATGTCTTCTGGCTTTGATTTGGCCCGAGAACGGGGTAAAAACGTGCCACAAGCGCTATCCTCTTCGCCAAATTCAGCACCGAGGAATCTGGCAGAAGTTCCTTGGCTTTTTCCATTATCAGCAAGTTGGCCTGGCGGAAGTCGCCTTCCTTGACTTTGTTTTGCACCTCTTTGAGTCTTTTGTCGTCAAGACTTGCTATATTTCTGGTGCTCTCATAATCACTTTTTTCCTTGAGTTTTTTGAATTGCTCAAGAACTTCCGCCGCGTACTGCTCCTCCACAGTCGGACCGCCGAAGTAATAGGACAGGGCGAAGCGATGATTTCCAGTAATCGCCTTTACCGTGCCTATGGGCATTACAAAACCATAGTCCAGACCAATTTTATTTAGTTTGTAAGATATCCCGGCCGTGATTTGCTTGAAATCCCTGTCTCCGAATGAAAGGGACGAACGGGCTCCAAAATTGCCTTTGCGCAGGCTCGGGAAAATCCTTTCCACCGCAAGGGTGAAGGATTTATCAATATTGCCGGAAGGGGCTTTTTCAAAATTTGCCTGAGCGCAAAGAAGCATCCACAAACTTTTATGCGAAAGCCCGGCACGGACCTTCATGCTTACCGGATCATTTCCGCCCGAGAATGACATATTTGGCTGCATAAGGTTTTTAACGGCGATGCCGAATGTGTATTTTTTACTTATCTCCCAGAGAACGCCTAAGTCCAGGTCAAAAGCAGATTTTGAGTTGTCCCCCACCAGAACGGGGTCTATTTCATTTGTGGCGTTTATTCCGTCCATGGCATCATACGCTTCGTCTGTTTTTGTAAAAGAGTGATTGAGATATTTCAAAGACCCCCCGAAAAGAAAGTTTGAAAGCAGGTTTTGCCTGAAACGCCTTCCATATGAGACCTGAATCGTGCTTTCACTGTATAATCCCGAGAGACTCAGTCTATTGTATAAAATCCCGAAAGCTTTTTCCTTGCCGAGAGGGTAGGCGAAAGCGATATTGCTTGAGCCGATATCGCTTCCGTCAGATAGACCTGTAAAAAGAAGACCGTGAGATGCCGTAATCTCGCTTCGTTCCACTTTCGCCAGACCGGCGGGATTATAGTGAACAGCGTTTATGTCGTTCACCGCGGCTACAAGGGCGTTTCCCATTGAAGGCCCTTTGGCTCCTATGCCCAGGTCCTCAAACAGGGCCAGGAGAGTAGATGTGAATAGAAAAAACGCGAAAACCGCGACTGCCCCGACAGGTATGACGCGTAAAAATAAACGATTGCAGGATTTTATCCGTTTGGGCCGTTTCATTTTTTGCCCTATTTTCTCCATCTTTTCTTTCTTTGCTTTTTTCTCTTTTTTTACCTTACAACTATCACTATTCCCTTATACACTTTTTGTCCCATTATTACCTGATAGACATAAAGCCCTGATGGTGCCTTTCCGAAATCGCTTTGATCCGGGTCCCATTCAATGTCCGTATAATAATCGGACGGAACCCTGTCGTTGACTTTCATGTCCGCTATCTTTCTTCCCCTCAAGTCAAAAATTTTTCCGCTTACCTTGAGGTCCTGGGGATTATAGCAGCTGAAAATGAAAGTGTCGTTTTTGTGGTCCTTTTTTGACGGAGTCACGAACCTGTTTCTCGCCAGAGAACCGTCCATACCGGAATTGGCGGGCGGCGAGGATAATAAATACGCGCCCAGAAAAATCAGAGCGAATGTCAGAAATTTTCTTTTCATGCTTGCACAAATTTTACTTTTAATTTATGACTTTTCTATTGCCGATTTGTAACTTCTTGCCGAAAACTCTTTTACGGTTTTGTAATATTTTAGTCGCATAAGGCAAGTATAATTTAAAATCGCTATGAGATTAAAAGCAGGCGGTAGAGCATTCTTTATTCTTGGTGTTTTGTTTGGTTTTTTCACATTTGGATTTTCCGAAATCAATCATAGCTTGTATTTTCAGGGTTTTCTGGCGATTTCCTCCACCTCTCTGCCCCTGGACGGAACCGCCGATTTGAAATTTTCACTTTACGACGCCCGGAGCGGTGGCACTCTCGTTTTTTCTGAAAACAGGTGCGATGTGCAGGTATCAGCCGGCAAATATTTCGTTGAAATAGGCTCTGCCACAACGGGCGGAATACCCGATTCTGTCTTTAGAGACAACACCGAGGTTTGGCTTCAGGTGGAAGCCGATTCGGACAATGACTGCTCCGGCGCCTATGAAATTCTGTCGCCCAGAATAAGGATGAGCGCATCGCCATATTCCTTCAATTCTCTTTACGCCTCGACCGCTTCGGCCGCCACTTCCGTTTTCAGGGCGGATGTCATAGGGGCTCACGAAAATACCACGTATGGCGCCGTTACAATATCTACGAATTTATTCGTGGCAGGCGGCATATATGTCGGTCTTATTTCGCCGGGTCAGAAGCTCAGTGTCGCCGGGCTTGTTGAAAGCACAACGGGTGGTTTTGTTTTTCCAGACGGTTCAGTGCAGGTAAAGGCCGATGCGGAAACTAAATGGGAATTAAATTCAATTCACATGTATTCAGTGAACCAGGGTTATATCGGGATGGGCACCGGACCCAACCCTCTTGCCAAACTTCACGTCTCGAGCGGCTCCGGGGAAACAGGCGACATCTTTCTTGTGTCCACAGGCACAAGCAAGCTGTTCCGGGTTACGGGAGAGGGAAAGGCGTATGCGAACTATTTCTACGGCGACGGCTCGAACCTCGTCAATGTCTTCGGGACAGACGTGACCAGGGTTCTCAGGAGCGGGGACACGATGAGCGGCAATTTAACGATGTCCGGCTCAAGCATAACGGTGATAGGAAATAATCCCT
This sequence comes from uncultured Elusimicrobia bacterium, assembly GCA_937898825.1. Taxonomy (GTDB): domain Bacteria; phylum Elusimicrobiota; class Elusimicrobia; order Elusimicrobiales; family UBA9959; genus CALEIX01. Next base: position 5,130 of record CALEIX010000098.1, read on the forward strand.
CCATTTCGCGCAGCATTGAAATAACCACCGATTCTGCGAAAGGCGTGTATCATTTTGTTGTTTCCACTACGGGATATGTCGGCGTAGGCACGGGTTCTCCGTCCTTTGCTTTACATGTGAAGAAAGACGGCTGGCAGGACGTGTTGATAGCGGTTTCAAGCGGAGCCGGAAATTCGGTTGAAATAAAAGGAAACGGCGACATAGTTGCGGCGCGGTATTTCGGCGACGGTTCAAATCTTCAGAATGTAAGCACGGTTGACAATACGAAAGTGCTGAGGACCGGCGACACGATGAGCGGGGCGCTTACTATATCGGGTTCAAGTCTTACCGTTCAGGGAGAAGCGTTTTTTTCGGGTTTCACGCGGGTTCTTTCAAGCGCAATCTTTTCCGGGGATGTGTTTGTCTCTTCAGATATTGTGTCGGGCGGCGGAGGGCATTACTCCGGGCCTTTAACCGCCTCGAGTGGCACGTTCACGCTTTCCGGGGCCACGCAGTACAGTATTGAGACGTCATCCGGAATAAAGGTGAACAGCGGGATAGTTTCGGCGCCGTATTTTTCCGGAGACGGAACTCTTCTGACAAATCTTATAACAACAGATACAACCAAAATTTTGAGAAGCGGCGACACAATGACGGGCAACCTTACTATATCTGGTTCGAGTTTGACGGTAATAGATTCGGTTTCCGGATTTTATGCCTTTACGGTTTCCACCGGCATAGGCAATTATAGTTTGGCAATAACGACGCTCGGACTGATGGGCGTTGGTATGTCCAATCCGGCCGTTTATCTGGATGTGAAGGGAAATTTATCTATTTCAAATCCTCCGGGCGGTTTCAGCAATCTCATTCTTCAGTCCAATTCCGGCCATAGCTATTTTTATTTCCGGGACGATTCCCTTCCCGTAAATCAGGACAGAGGGGTTTTGGGTTTTAACACGCCCGCCTCTCAACAGGGTTATGACTTAATGTACAAAGCTGGAGCGCCAAAGCCTGGAATGTGGGATTCCAGGGAAGCGTTCAGAGTTAAATCGAATAAATATGGAAATTGGCAAATGGTGATAGGCAAAGATTCTCCGCTTAGCAAGTTGGACATAGGCGTAAACATGTCGGTAAGCACTCAGGGAGCCGGCAACGCGCCTATATTGTATGTTGATACCACTTCCTTGAAGGTAAGCGTTAACATGAGCACCCAGTCGCTCAGCCACACGTTGAATGTTGGCGGAGACATAGTTGCTTCTTCCAGCATAACGGCCATGGGAGGGTATTACGGGGATGTTTACGGAGACATAAAGACCTCCTCGATTACCCTGACCGGGAATATGGGTTTGGGGATGAACAACCAAAATGCCAAGCTGGAAATCAGGGAAAACGGAGACGAGGTCTATACAATGATTATCGGGAGCAATACCAGCAATTTATCTTTGTATGAAAACTATGATTTGGTTTTAACCACTACCGGCAGATTGGGCATCGGTAAGGATAATCCCTCCGCCTATTTGCACACAAGGGGCGGAATGAAAATCGGCAATAAGAACGATACCAATAACGCGTATGTGCATTTTATATCTTCGGCAGCCGATGTGTACATGAGCTGGGAAGAGGTTTCACTTGCTGCCAAAGGCGCTCTGGGTTTTAAATACGGCGAAAAAGGTTTGATTTATAAAAGTGGCTCCGCCAGTTTGGGCGGAGGGGTGGAAGCTATCAGAATATCTTCCAACGGCTATGTCGGCATTGGCGGGGTTGCCTCTCCAGCTTACAGGCTTGAAGTCAATGGCGGAATGATGATTACTTCAAGCATTACCGCAAACGGCGGTTTTTATGGAGACGGATCTTCCCTGAGCGGGATTTTAGTTAAGCCAGGAGGCAGCATGGGTGGCCCGCTGACTGTGACATCAAGCGTCACAATCGGTGGAGATGCTTTTTCAGTAGGCATCGATACTTTCAGCGTGAACTGCGGTATGGTGGCGATAAGCACAAATTCGCCCGTTTCTGTTCTGGATGTGCGCGGGGATGCTTCCTTTGGACAGGGCAGCGCCAAATCAACGTTTACGGCAGAAGGGTTCTGGCGCCCGAGAATGCTCAACACTGCGCAATTACAAGTTTTGTCCCCTTCAAAAATCGGAGAAGTGATAGCGAATTCGGATATTTTAGATTTGTGCATTTCGACAGGCACGGCGCAGGGCGACTGGGCACTTATAAACAGCAAGGGAGGTTTAAGCTGCGCTCCGTAAGGGTTATGACCACTAAACGAAATATCTTTTTTATAATTTTGCTGCCGTGGATAATCACGATGCAGTCCTTGCACGCGGTGAAATTTGCCAACAGTTTGTTCACAGATGTTGATGGGAGTATTTCCTGTCTCTTATACACATCTCCGAGCCCACGAGACCTCTCTACATCTCGTATGCCGTCTTCTGCTTGAAA